>JAITFO010000069.1 GCA_031281265.1 Candidatus Fibrimonadaceae bacterium | reverse complement strand
TGATACATTTTTTGGTGTGGTTTTTTGTATATCTGATTTACTTTGTGATATTGCCGTTTGGGAACGAAAGTGCTTGGAAATTTCGCTATATAGCAAGCCCTGCGTATTTAATGTACGTCCTCTCTTTTTATATAAACTATTCCTTTTTAATACCAAAACTTCTTTTTAAAAAGCGGTTTGCTTTATATATAGTTATAAATTTGATAATGTTCGCAGTTTTATCTTTTTTGTTTGAGTTATGGAAAACTCATATTTCTATGAAGCTCGGGATTCCTCCACCGATGCCAGCACGGTATATTAGGTATTTTGGGCAGGTTCAAGGTATGGCTGGTTTTGTATTTGTGAATGGTCTTGCGATTGCAGTTCGTTCAACGTCCATGTGGTTTTACTCCAAGAATCAGGTACAAGCGTTGGAATTAGAAAAAATACGCAATGAATTGTCATTTTTAAAAATGCAGATATCCCCGCATTTTTTATTCAATACGCTCAACAACATTTTAACCCTTATAGACGAAAATTCAGAACTTGCCAAGAAATCAATTATGCAGCTTTCAAATCTGCTTCGTTCGGTGCTTTACGATTCCGAAGTTGATTCAGTGCCTATAAAGCAAGAAACGGAATTTTTAATAAACTACTCGAATTTGATGCGGCTCCGCTACGGTTCCGAGCTGAACTTCAATTTAGAGACGGATTTAAAAGAGCCGGAGGCACCGATCGCTCCGCTCCTATTGATATCTTTTTTAGAAAACATTTTTAAACACGGTATAGGGGCTTCGCTGAAAGACAGTTCCATAGATATAAAAATAAGCTCTGTAAAGGGGAAAATTATATTTGAAAGCATAAATACATATTTTCCCAAAAGCAATCAGGATAAAAGTGGTAGCGGCATAGGCACCGACAACATACAAAAGAGATTAAACCTGCTCTACGAGGGTCGCTATTTTTATGACTGCAAAATTACAGATGGTAAATACATAACAAAATTGGAGCTTAGGCTTTGACACGTTCCATAGAAATACGAAAAGCCAAGGAACATAATTTGCGGAGCATAGATGTGGATTTGCCACGCGATTCCTTTGTTGTGATAACTGGAGTCAGCGGTTCTGGCAAAAGCAGCCTTGCCTTTGACACCATTTTTCAAGAAGGGCAGCGCAGGTACATAGAGTCCCTCTCCGCCTACGCAAGGCAATTCATAGGAACTATGAAACGCCCCGATGTGGAGAGCATAAGGGGAATTTCGCCAACCATTTCAATAGACCAAAAAACAATAAACAGAAATCCACGTTCAACGGTGGGGACGGTTATTGAAATTTTTGACCACTACCGATTGTTGTTCGCAAGGCTTGGTGTTCCGCATTGCCCAAAGTGTGGCAAGGAAATTAAAGCGCAAACTCTGGAGCAGATAGCGGATAATATTTTTATGGAATATGCCGCACAAAACGCTGTGCTCATGGCACCCATAATCATAGAGAGAAAGGGCGAGTACAGGCGGGAAATAACGGAGTTAAAGGAAAGCGGGTTTGCCAAAGCGAGAATAGACGGGGAGATGTATGAATTGGATGCGATGTCTGAGATTCCCGAATTGGCGCGCTATGAAAAACATTCTATAGATGTGGTTATAGACAGGATTTCAATTGAGCCAAAAAACAGAACTCGGTTGGTGGAAGCTCTTGAACAGGCGTTGAAATTCAGCAAAAATAAATTGATTTCGTTTTTGTTTGAAAAGGAATATAAAATAATAAGCACGGATTTGGCTTGCGTGAAATGCGGAATATCCCTGCCGGAAATTGAGCCACGCCTTTTTTCTTTTAACGACAAGCAGGGGCAATGTCCAATTTGCAAAGGTTTGGGAAAAAGTTACCAGATAGAAGCCTCAAAGCTCATAGACCCTGAACTCTCAATAGAAGACGGGGCAATTTTGGCGAGCAATGCCGAAGGCCGCCTGCTCTTCAGCGATTATGGAATTGCTGAGTACAGAGCTATAGCGAGGAGAATAGGATTTTCTCTGAAAACCCCTTGGAAGGATTTGCCCGCAAAAGCCAAGAACGCTATCTTAGACAGCATAATACCCATTCTGCAAGGGCTTTGGGACCAATGGCATATACATCTATTGCAAAAATATATGCTGATTGAACCGTGCCCAGAATGTAAAGGGGAGCGGATTTGCGCGGCTGCACGTGCCATGAAATTTCATGGCAAGGGGATTTCTGAAATATCATCCTTATCCGTGGATAATTCCGTTAAATTTTTTGACAATCTAAATTTGAGTGAAAAAGAAAAAAGGATAGGCAGGGAAATTTTTAGGGAGATAAAAGGGCGACTCGGATTTTTGCAGGCGGTTGGTCTTGGCTACTTAACGCTCAACAGAGGCTCGGCAACCCTTAGTGGCGGCGAGGCGCAGCGTATTCGCCTTGCTGGGCACGTGGGTGCTGGCTTGCAAGGCGTGCTATACGTTTTGGACGAACCCAGCATAGGGTTGCACGCCCGTGACAACGAAAGGCTTTTGGATATTCTGGAAAGGCTCAGAGCGCAGGGGAACAGCCTTGTGGTGGTTGAGCACGATGAAGAGACCATACGCCGAGCGGATTGCGTTTTGGATATTGGCCCGGGAGCAGGCTCCGAGGGCGGGCAGCTGGTGTCTGCGGGCAAGGTAAAAGATTTATGCAAAAATCCAAATTCAATAACAGGTGCGTATTTGAGCGGGCGAAAAAAAATTGAGATGCCAAAAACACGGCGCAAGGCAGAAAATAAAATCAGCATATTGGGTGCGTGCGCAAATAATTTGAAAAACTTAAATGTGGATATTCCCCTTGGGATTTTAACGGTTGTGACAGGGGTCAGCGGTAGCGGCAAAAGCACTTTGATAAACCACATTTTAAAAAAAGCTCTGGCAAAAAAATTTCACGGAGCAAACGAAGAACCCGGCAAGCACAAAGCCATAGTGGGTTTGGAGCATATAGATAAAGTTATAGAGATAGATCAAAGCCCTATAGGGAGAACCCCGCGTTCCAACCCAGCCACATACACAAAAATTTTTGATGAGATAAGAAATCTATTCGCGAGCCTGCCGGAGAGCAAGGTTAAAGGGTTCACAAAGAGCAGGTTCAGCTTTAATGTGCAGGGTGGTAGATGCGAGAAATGCTGCGGTGCGGGGGTTATGGAAATTGAGATGCAAATTTTGCCGAACGTGCAGATAACCTGCGATGAATGTGGAGGCAAACGTTTTAACGATGCCACTCTTGCTGTTTTTTATAAAGGCAAAAATATATATGATGTTTTGGATTTGAGCATAGATGAGGCTTTGGGCTTTTTTAAAGACCTGCCAAAAATCGCTAAACCATTAACCGTTTTGCAAGAGATAGGGCTTGGCTACGTGAAGCTCGGGCAGCCCAGCACCACTTTAAGCGGCGGGGAGGCACAGAGGATGAAAATCTCCACAGAGCTTCGCAGGCCTGGTACTGGCAAAACCCTTTACTTGCTGGATGAGCCAACAACGGGGCTGCATTTTGAGGACATACATCGCTTGCTGGAATGCCTGCAACGCCTTGTTGACAAAGGCAATTCAATGGTGGTTATAGAGCATAATTTGGATGTTATTAAATGCGCTGACTGGATTATAGACTTAGGGCCTGATGCGGGTGATGGGGGAGGTACTGTGGTGGCAGAAGGGGAGCCGGAGAAGATTTGTGAAGCTGGGAATTCATATACAGGCAGTTTTTTAAAAAAAATGCCGGTTTTTTGTTAGCAGCATTTACTATATTCTATTTCATGCATTTTATAGACAGAACCTTAATAAGAAATTCTGTTATTTTAGCAGTAGATGATTCGCCTGTTCTGTTGGATGCGTTGGATGCAATTTTGGGTGACCTTTGCAAGAAATTCATCATGACCACAACCGCAGCTGAAGCCGTGGACATTATAATAGAGAATATGCCGGATTTAGTGCTATTGGATATTGAAATGCCAAAGATGAACGGTTTTGAGCTTTTTGAAAAATTGAAGAAATTTACAGCGATAGCCAGAATTCCAGTTATCTTTATAACCTCTTGGGAAGATAAAAGAGTAGAAGCCAAGGCGTTGGAGATTGGTGCGGTAGATTACGTGACAAAACCATTTGACAGTGCGGTTCTTTTGCATCGCATAAATATCCATTTGAATATAGCTAACTATTGCACAAATTTGGAACAGAGCATGAAGTCCATAGAAAACGGGCTTATCAGCACGTTTAGCATGCTCATGGAGAGCAGGGATAAAAATACGCACGGCCATGCGGTTAGAACGGCTCTATACTTTGATGTGCTGGGCGAAGAAATGCTCCATTCTCAGGCGTATAGACAAGAATTGACCGAAAGCCTTTTGGAAAAAATGGTTTATGCGGTGCCGTTGCACGATATTGGCAAAGTTGGCATTCCCGATTCCATTCTGTTGAAACCGGGCAAATTCACCCAAAAAGAATATGAGATTATGCAGACTCACACTACTAAAGGAGCTGCTGTCTTAGGCAGGTTATACCAAAAAATGCCAACACAGCACTACTTGCATTATGCGGAGCAAATAGCCATGTACCATCACGAGAGATATGATGGTTCTGGGTACCCAAACGGGCTTCGTGAAAAAGATATTCCATTACCAGCTAGGATTATGGCAGTAGCGGATGTCTATGATGCCATGACACAAAATCGTGTTTACCGCAAAGCCATAAGCCATAAAGAGGCTTACGATATTATGGTAGCTGGTAAAGGAACATACTTTGACCCCGGTGTAGTGACTATTTTTGAAAACGTGCATGAAGAATTTAAGAAAATATCGTATATGGATCTAGACGAACACGTCGAGTAACGAAAGGATATATGGCAGGTGTAAGCATTTTAGTTGTGGATGATGTTGAAGTGAATCTGGAAGTTGCAAAACTTTATTTAAAGCCTTATAATCTATATGTGGAGTTGGCTGATAGCGGGCAACGAGCGATTAATTTTATAGAAGATAAAAATGAATACGATTTGATTTTTATGGATCATCTGATGCCTGTTATGGATGGTATAGAGACAGTGAAAATAATAAGAAATATGGACAGCGAATATGCGAAAAATGTCCCGATAGTGGCACTAACCGCAAACACAGAGCCAGGCAATGAAAAGATATTTTTAGAAAATGGATTTTCGGATTTTATATCTAAACCAATAGACATTAACAAATTGGACATCTGTTTAAAAAAATGGATAAGAAAGGATAGAAAAAAAACTCAGACGAATGTAAAAAATTACATAAATTTTGAAGATGGTATTGCTCAATTCGGTTCAGAAGCAAAATTTAAAAAAGTACTTTCGAGTTTTAAAAAACACGTCCCTACCTTGTTAAAAGAATTGGAAGAGAACAACGGAAACGATTATATCATTTCCATCCATGCTCTGAAAGGTTGCGCAAGAACAATTTTTTTGAATGAAATTGGAGAGCGTGCTTATGAACTTGAAAAGGCGGCAAAAAATGGAGACTGGGAGTTTGTAAAAAGCAAAAATTCCGATTTGATAAAAGATGTTCAAAAGCTCATTGATGATATTAAGGTTGTTTAAAGGAGGTGGGAGATGCAATACTTATTGGAAACAAAGGGTTTGACAAAGGTTTATAGAGAAACCGGAGAGAATCTTGAGATTTTGAAAAATGTGAACTTTCAGCTTGACGAAGGGTGTATAGCTGTGCTAACCGGAGCGAGCGGTTCTGGTAAATCCACTTTTTTGAATATAGTGGGGGCACTTGACAAGCCAACAGCTGGTTCGGTTTTTTTTAATGGCAAAGAGATGTCCAAATTCTCAAGGCGCGAGGTAAACAGATTCCACCGCAAAAATTTGGGTTTTATGTTTCAGTTCCACCATCTGCTTTCTGAATTCACAGCTCTAGAAAATGTGATGATGCCAGCTGGAATAGACAGGCGAAACGAAAGTGAAAGCCGCAAAAGGGCATTGGAGCTTTTGGATGTTGTTGGGCTTTCTGAGCGAACAAAACATTTGCCACGCGAACTCTCCGGCGGTGAAAGGCAGCGTGTTGCTCTTGCACGGGCTTTGATGAACAGCCCCGGCTTGATTATAGCGGACGAGCCAAGCGGAAATTTGGATGAGAAAAATGCAACAACGCTCAGATCGCTGATACTTGAGTTGAACAAAAAATTTAGGCAGGCTTTTTTAATAGCAACCCACGATGCGCAAATAGCAGAAATTGCCACTCACAGATGGGTGGTGGCGCACGGCAACATCAGCGCATATCAATAGGTACGTAATCCCTTAAACTTTCCCCTATGTAAATCTGGCGGGGGCGGTAGATTTTTTGCTTGGGATTATCGTAAATTTCCTTCCAGTTGGCAATCCACCCCGGTATGCGCCCTATAGCAAACATAACCGTAAACATATTTAGCGGTATGCCTATGGCTTTCATAATTATGCCGGAGTAAAAGTCCACGTTTGGGTAGAGTTTGCGCTGAATAAAGTAATCGTCGTTCAGGGCTATGTCTGCGAGTTCCTGAGCGATATTTAAAAGCCCGTCGTTTTGCCCCTGTTTTTGCAAAACTTTTTGAGCAACATCTCGCAATATTTTAGAACGCGGATCAAAATTTTTATACACCCTGTGTCCAAAACCCATCAGCTTAATTCCATTTTCCTTGCGCTTTACTTTTTCCACAAAATCTTTAACAGAGCAATGGGTTTTGCGAATATCTTCCAGCATTTCAACAACTGCTTGGTTTGCCCCACCGTGCAAATGCCCCCACAATGCGCACACTCCGGCAGCAACGCTTGCAAACAAATTTGCCCCGCCACTTGCCACCATTCTAACTGTACTTGTGCTGCAATTTTGCTCGTGGTCTGCATGCAGAATTAAAATCAGATTCAGGGCTTTCACTATATCTGGATCCATTACATGCGGCTGGTTGGGCAGGGAAAACATCATGTGCAAAAAGTTTTGCACATACCCATATTCGGGGATTGCATACATAATGGGCCTGCCGGTACTCATTCTATATGCGGCAGCCGCTATTGTGCGAACTTTTGAAATCAGTTTTGCAGCTGCTTCCTCAAAATCCGAGTCGTTCATACTTGTAAGTAACTCTGGATGGTAGCAACCTACCGAATTTATCATCGCACTTAAAATTGCCATTGGTGGGGCATCTGGTGGAAAGCCATCGTAGTGGTGCCTAAGCCCTTCGTGCAAAAGTTCGTGTTCCGTTAAAAGCATGGAAAAGCGGCGAAGCTCGGTTGGGGTTGGAAGCCTGCCCCATATAATTGTCCACGCTGTTTCTATAAAGGTGCTTTTTTCTGCAAGTTCTTCTATGGAGTAACCTCTGTAGCGTAAAATGCCTTTATCGCCATCTATGTAGGTTATAGCACTTGTACAGCTACCGGTATTGGCAAAACCATCATCAAGGGTAATGTAACCGCTCTGGTCCCTAAGTTTGGATACATCTATAGCGAGCTCATTCTGTGTCCCCCTTACTATAGGCAGGGAGTAATCTTTGCCGTCTAAGGTCAGTGTTACCGTGCTCATATATCTCCTCCAGAAGGGTTAAATCCACAAGAGGGAATTTAGTAAAATGAATGATACAAAGCGAGGGATAAAGCTACGCTTGCGTTATAGGAATGGGCTTCGGCCGACATTGGGATTTTTACCACGGAATCGCAGTATTTTCTTATGTATGGGGGTAGCCCCTTGTCTTCGCCGCCTATAGCCATTACCAAATGCTTTGAAAATTCAAAACCGACTATGGAAGTTTCTGATTTGCCATCTAAACCAACTATTTGATAGCCCGCCTCCTTGAGTTCTTTTAAAGCGACTTCTAGGTTGCCGGGTCTGCAGATATTTATTTTTTCCAATGCACCTGCCGAGCTTCGCTCCACAGTTGGGGTTAATCCGCAAGAACCTTTTGACGGAATGAGCATAAAATTAACACCTAGAGCAAGCGATGAACGTATGCAAGCACCCAAATTATGAGGGTCTTCCAAATTTGCAGCCACAACAATTCTGCAAGGGATGTCGTTTTGCTTTACTTCCAATAAAATTTTTCGAGTGTCGTTCCAAGGCATTACCGGTTTTTCGTGGCAAAGCGCAATGACGCCATTGTGCCTTTTTGTCAGTTTGTCCAAGAGCTTTTCTTCCACCTGCTGAATGTGCACATTCGCTTGTTTGGCTAATTTTTGCAATTCGTATAATTTGGCGTTTCCGCTTTTGAGTTTAAACAGTACGCGGTGAACATGGCCGGGCTTTTTTTTCAAAAGCTCCTCTACATCCCTCATTCCTCCTATTGCGCGCTGTGGCTTTGAATGCTCTTTATCTTCTTTATCCATAAAATCACTCACTCATTGAAAATTTTGCAATTCCTGCAAATAACCGAATAACTTATTACCAACCATATATCTCTTTTCAATCTTATCATAAAGATAATGCAAATCCTCTTCCGTAGTTTTGTTCAATTCGTGTATATTGAATAATATGTGCTTTACAAGGGCATCGGTTTTATTTTTGTTTGAGAAATCCTGTATCCTCATGCCTATTTCTATGTGGCTTATCATATATTTAACGCTCGAAATTTGCTCATCCAAAAAATGCACGAGCAAAATTTCCTCTTGCAAAATTCCCCAGCGATGGTCTTGTGAAAAGGGCAATATTTTTTCTGATTTGCCGCTATAAACCGCAGCTTTTGCATAAGCTAAGCACACATCTAGGAATTCTTCAAATTTACACAGTTCTGATAGCTGTTCAACGTTGTGGGGTTGGTTTTTGGAATGTATTGACTTTTTGATTTTTCTGAATTGGTAGGATGATTTTTCATAATACAAGTTGCGCATGTGACAATTATATGTGCGGTTGCGCATTATTTGCTGCGAAGGCGGAATGTGAATTTTTGCTGTCATACCAATACCACTTTATTAACTCCTACAACCGTCTGCAACGATTGCTTGACATTTTTTATCTGCGCGGGATTAAGTGCGAGTAAATTAACCCTGCCTTTAACCTGCCCATCCTTGCTCCTAAATATAGTTTTTTTCACAAGCACGTTGTTCTTTGAAATGACTCGGAAAATGTCTTCTTCTATAGCCAGCCTATCCATAGCTTCTATTTGGAATACACATTCAAGGCCTCTGGTCGGTGAATTTTTCTGCTCCCACAACAAGGTGAGCCGTTGTTCTTCTGGGATTTTGTTCAAAACCTTGCAACTCGCCTTGTGTACCACTATTCCCTTGCCGCTTTTGAGAACTCCCTCTACAGAATCCCCCGGGAGTGGGTTGCAACACGGGGCATAGTGCAGCAAAAATCTTTCGTCGTAGCCTATGCTTATTGAGACATTTTCCGATGCTGCGAATAAAAGTTTGAGCTTTGCCCAAGAGGAGTAGTCTGAGTATTGGTGCAAAAAATCTAAGATGTCTTTAAGGGGAATATCGCCTTTGCCTAGGTTTTCGTAAAATGAGTTTATGCTCTGTGTGTTAAAAGCCTGGCAAATATCGGAATCCGATGGGATTTTTTCTTTTTGGATTTTTAAACTCAGCAATTCTCTCTGCCAAATTTTTTGCCCCAAAAGCTCCGATTGCGTAGCTATGGTTTTTCTGAGCCAAGACCTTATGGAGCCTTGCGCTTTTTGAGTCTTGACCATGGAGAGCCAGTTTTCCTGAGGTTCTTGGGAGTCGCTATGCAAAATTTGGATGGTTTCACCTATGGGAATAGGGGCGTCTATGCCAAAGATCTTGTCTGCGGCACGTGCTCCAACGCAATGCAACCCTAAGTCCGTATGCACGGCAAAGGCAAAATCCAAAATGGTAGCCCCCATCGGAAGGGTAATTTTCATGCCTTGAGGAGTCCATGCGTAAGAATCTTCTGGCAAAAAACTTTCGTGCAAAAAACTCAAAAATTCCATTGAATTTGGGATTTCGTGCTGCATCTTTGTTATTCTGCTCACCCAGTCCATATTTTTCTCGACTTCTTTTTTCTTCAAATTAAACTTGTATGCCCAGTGAGCTGCCATGCCACGCTCTGCAATTTCGTCCATATCCTCGGTTCTTATCTGAACTTCCACGAGTTTTCCCTGCGGACCTATGACCATTGTATGCAAGCTCTGATAGAGATTTGGCTTTGGAACGGCTATGTAATCTTTAAAGCGGCTATATAGCGGCATCCATAAGTTATGCACATAACCCAGAGCCATATAGCAATCTGATATTTGCTTGACGATGATTCTTATGGCAAAAATATCGTAAAGGTCGTCTATTTTGCAGTCTCTGGTTTTCATCTTTTCGTATATGCTGTAGATATGCTTTGAGCGTCCTTTTATGTCGCAGTTGAGCTGCTCCAAGTTCATCTTTATGCTTATGGGGAAAATTATGGATTGTATATATTCTTCCCTTTCTTTTTGGGTCAGCTGCAAGTGGTTTTCTATAGCTGCGTATTCCTCGGGGTACAGATATTTAAAAGCCAAATCTTCCAGTTCAAATTTGAATGTGTAAAGACCAAGGCGATGGGCTAGGGGAGCGTAAAAATCAAGGGTTTCTTGGCTTATGCTTTTCTGTTGCTCCGGTCTTAGATATTGCAGTGTGTACATGTTGTTCAAACGGTCTGCCAATTTTACGGCTATCACCTGCGGGTGTTTTGAAATATATGCTAAAAATTTTTTAAAAGTTTGCGCTGTGCGGTCTATTCCTTTTTGTATATCGGATATTTTGGTCACGCTATCCACCATTTCCGCTATTTCCGTCCCGAATGTTTCCTGTATCTCTTTTATTGAATATTTTGTGTCTTCCACAACATCGTGCAAAAGCCCCGTTGCTATCACGGCGGAGTTCATCTTTAAACTTGCCAGGATTTTTGCGACCGCTATGGGGTGCACTATATATGGTTCGCCACTTTTGCGCATTTGCCCTTCATGAGCGTCTATCACAAAAGAAATAACCTTTATCAGGAGCTCTCTATCCAGCCCAGGGTTTATGTCTATGAGAGATTGAGCTATTTCTTCTAATGTCATATAGAAAATAACCCCTCAATGTATTCCGCTTTGTTAAAGGGAACAAGTTGCTCAATACGCTCGCCAACGCCAATCCACAGTATTGGGATTTTGAGTTCGCTCGCTATGGAAAGTACGGAACCGCCTTTTGCTGTTCCATCTAATTTTGTGACAATTAAACCTGTAAGTTTAAAACTCTCGTGAAAAACCTTAACCTGTTTAATCACATTTTGCCCAGTGTTACCATCTATAACCAGCCATATATCGTGCGGGAAATTTTCATCTATTTTTTTCACAACCCTAATGGTTTTGCGGAGCTCTTCCATCAAATGGTCTTTGTTGTGCAAACGCCCCGCTGTGTCTATAAACACAATATCGTTTCCCCTTGCTGTTGCCGCTTTGCAGGAATCGTAGGCTACCGCGCTTGGGTCTGAATTTTCTTGATGTCGCACAAAATCCGCGCCGGAACGCTGCGCCCATGTTTCCAGCTGCTCAATTGCAGCTGCTCTGAATGTGTCGCCTGCGGCGAGCAAAACGGATTTTCCCTCTTGTTTTAATCTATGCGCTAATTTACCTATGGTGGTGGTTTTGCCAGCGCCATTTACGCCTATAATCAAAACGACGTGCGGGCGCCCCTGCCATTTTAACTCCGGCGGGTCTATCAGCAGGCTTTCCGCCTCGTTTCGCAAAATCGCGTTGATTTCGCTTTGCGTCAGGCTTTTGCCAAGCCCATGCTCTCTCAAAGCATCCGTAAGCAAAAATGCCGCCTCAACTCCAACATCGGCTTTTATCAGATGTTCTTCCAAAGTTTCTAGCATCTCGTCTGTTATTTTACCAACGCCGGCAATGGATTTAAACTCGCCGAGTAATGCTTCGCGAGTTTTGGTAAGCCCGGCTTTTAATGCAGAAAAGATAGACATGTAAAAATGAATATAGAAATGTTTTGTATATTCCTTTTGCATGGCATTAAAAAAGATTTTCGTAGATGGGCAAGAAGGCACAACTGGTTTGCAGATAAGGGAAAAACTGCTTGCTCGCAAAGATATAGAGCTTTTGGAAATAGAGCCAGAGCTTCGCAAAGATACAAAACGCAAAGCAGAGCTTCTAAACGCAGCCGACATAGTTTTTTTATGCTTGCCAGATGATGCCGCAAAAGAATCTGTAGCACTTGTCCAAAATCCAAATACCGTTATAATAGACGCAAGCACCGCGCATCGCACAAATGATGCTTGGGCTTACGGGCTTCCAGAACTTTCGCCAAAGCACGAAGAGGCTATAAAAAAATCAAAACGGGTTACAAATCCTGGCTGCCACGCAACAGGTTTTTTGCTGGCTATTTATCCACTCGTGGCAAAAGGCATAATAAAAGACGATGCGAATTTGTGCTGCTACAGCTTAACTGGTTATAGCGGCGCTGGCAAAAAAATGATAGCCGAGTATCAAGAAAATTTCAAGTCCATTAAATTTGAATCGGAATCTGTTTTGGCTTCAAAGCCTTATGCTTTGGGGCTTTGCCACAAGCACTTGCCGGAGATGCAAAAAATCGCAGGGCTTGCCAAGCCTTTTTTATTTAATCCAATAATAGGTCCTTATTGCCAGGGTATGGCGGTAACAGTTGGCTTATTCCCAGATATGTTCAGCGGCATAAAATCCTTTGACGAGTTGAGGGAATTTTTAGCCAATCATTACAAAGGCTGCGAGTATGTGAGCGTTGTCCCTGCCAGCGAAAATCCATCTATTTTAGACCCAACAATATGCAACAACACCAACAATGCAAAAATTTTTGTGTTCGGCCGCGATGAGCACGGGCAAATCACCGTTGTTTTGGACAATTTAGGCAAAGGCGCAAGCGGTGCAGCCATTCAGAATATGGGGTATTTTTTATAGCAAACGCTGATTAACTAAATGCTTGGGAGTGGCAAGCGCATATAATTGTCATTTTTTTGTATATTTTCTTATAAATGAACCAAAATTCCCTCAATAAAGGAGATACATTATGAGACACATCGTACAAACAGCCCTCGCGCTTGCTTTGGCTTTAACCTTTTCTTGCTCATCGGATAACAAAGACGATGACAATTCTGGCGGCAGCCCCGGCTCTGGCGGCGGTTCCTGCGATATAAGCGGTTACAGAAAAGTTCCAATGCCGGA
>JAITFO010000042.1 GCA_031281265.1 Candidatus Fibrimonadaceae bacterium | reverse complement strand
CATTGCATCAAAAGCCCAGCGAGCGGTTTGAACGGCAGGGCAATCCATATTCCGCATCTGTCCACGCATTTTTTTTGCAAATACTCCTGCAAGCCTTTTGACTCGCAAACTATCACATTCCCGCCCGTCAAAAAGCCGCCTTTTGTGGAACTTGCGCTGAAATTCTCTTTGGATAAAAGGGCATCTGTGAACTCGTCTGCAAGTTTTTCTATGTCTGTGTGCTGGTGAATGTTCATTTGCGAGGTTTCCACAGTATAGAATATAGCAAAGCCTTTGATTTTTTTTCTAGATTCCCCCTATGCTCCCAAAAGATTTGCTCGAAATTTTATGTTGCCCAACAACAAAACAACCTTTGCAAGAGGCTGATTCTGCCGAACTTGAAAAGGTAAATTCCGCCTTGACAGAGGGCAAAGAAAGGCTGGAAGCCGCTTTGCTCACCGCTGATAAAAAATACGCCTATCCTATCAGGAATAAAATTCCCGTTCTGCTCGCAGAAGAATGTATATCGATATGATAAAATTAGAAGAATCTTGGTTAAACTTACTAGCTGATCTTTTTGAAACTCCGTGGTTTGCAGAAATCAAAAATAAAATTGTACAAGAGAGAAAGCAATACACGGTTTATCCACCTGCGAATCTGTTTTTCAATGCTATGGATTTATGCCCTGTACCGCAAACAAAAATTGTGATTTTGGGGCAAGACCCTTACCACGGAGCTGGGCAAGCGCATGGGCTTTCTTTCTCGGTTCCTATTGGAATTGATATTCCACCAAGTTTGCATAATATATACAAAGAGTTGGAACGCGACTTGGGTATTAAATGCGCTACTCACGGCAACTTGGAATCTTGGGCTAAGCAAGGAGTGTTGCTCTTAAACTCATCGCTCTCGGTTAGGGCAAATTCACCTGCATCTCATTTTTACATAGGCTGGGAAAAATTTACGGATTTAATAATCGAGAGACTTTCGCAACACAAAAAAAATTTGGTGTTCTTGCTTTGGGGAAATTTTGCTCGCAAAAAAAAGTTTTTAATAGACCCAAATAAAAATCACCTAGTGCTAGAAGCCCCGCATCCATCGCCTTTATCGGCTAGCAGAGGTTTTATAGGTTGTGGACATTTCTCTAAAGCGAATCAGTTTTTGCAAGCTCACGAACTTGAGCCTGTTTGTTGGCAGCTGCCGGCTTGAGCGGGGAGCCTGTTATTTTAGCTTTGAGTTCAGGAGAGAATTTAAAGTTCATGCTTTTATGAGCAGCTAGGGATATAAGCTCACCGGTTTGCAAATTACGTCCTACCCTTGAGTTGCAGGTCTTTGGAGAAAATGTACCAAAACCTCTAATCTCTATAGACTTACCTTCTTTTATTATATCTTGAACAACGTGAAAAAATTGCTCTATAATTTTTCTGGCATCATCTCTAGCCATTCCGCAAGATATTGCAGTCTCGTTAATAAGATCGCTCTTAGTTATGGGCATTAATTAAATATAGTAATCAAAAAAAATCTTGATAAAATATTCCGTAACGTTTATGAAGATATTCTTTTGAATCGTAAACGGGATCTACCAGCCGTAGCTCGTTTAAAATATTTTCTTTTGCAAGGCTATCTGCATATTCAGTAGCCCTTGCACAGCCAAGTCTGTAACCAATTATCAAAACAGTATCGCCTGCTTGCTTAACATCAAATTCCTGAAGAGCAAAAGATAAAATATTCTCTTTTCTCATGTTTACATAAAGTACTAAAGCTACGTATATTATGAGCAGCACTCCAGTAGTGCGAAGCAATAAATTTAAAATTTTCACTTCACTTCCAAAAATGGCATTGGGCCATTCCCGCCGGTGTAAACCGGAAGTTTGCCATCCCATTTCTCAATGGCTTTCAGGTTCACGTACTCTTTGCCACCTTGAGCACGAATAGCTTCTGCCTGAATGCGGATAGATTCTGCTTCGCCGCGTGCTTGTGCAATTTTCTGCTCTGCCTCAACCTTTACCCTCTCAAGGTTATTCTTTGCGGTGAGGGCTTTCTGCTCGGCAACCTGCTTGTCTTCAATGGCTTCGTTAAAAGAACGGCTGAAATCAAAGCTGGTTATCTGAACGCCGCCAGCGTCCACTATTATATTGTATTCCAAAAGCTGCCTGGTTAGGCTCTCGGAAATCTCGTTTCTAACTTGTTCGCGCAAGGAAAGCAACTCCTCTGCGGTATAGCGTGCCACCACGGCTTTAACGGTTTCCTGAATACGAGCAGCTATTATCTTATTTTCAACTTCCAAGCCCACCTTTGCATAAAGTTCGTTTAATTTGGCAGGATCCAAGTGGTAATTAAGGGTTAGCACGGTTGAAACATTTTGCATGTTTTTGGAAGCCGCCTGTGCTGGGGCTTCGGCTTTTTGGGTACGGATATCCACTTTTGAGATTGTTTGCATCACGGGGATTTTGAAGTGCAAACCTTCGCTAATAACCGAGGTTATCTTTCCCCATGTGAAAACCAAGGCCTTTTCTCCGGCTCTAACGGTATAAAACGAGCTGGAAGCCAAAATTGAGCCTATAACTATTAAAATTATGGCAAAAGTGAGAAATCTGTAAGACTGCGGAACATAGTTTTGATCTGGCATGGGGGTAAATATAGTAAATGGAATTTTCTACATTTTATATACTTATGAGAACACAACCCGGCCTCCTATCGGTGGCAGGCTTTGGGCTTGCCGTGGTACTCATATTTTCTTGTTCCGACAAAGAAGTCGTCAAAGGTGATAACATAATGAATTACGTGACCAAACAAATAGGCGACCAAGTTTGGATGGCGGAAAATTCAAATTATGACGTTGATGGTAGCAGATGTTATGGCGAAGGCGGTCTAGTCTATAACGAGGAAACTCGCGCTTACGATACAACATTATCAGCATCTGAAATACTAGCTAATTGCATCCAATATGGCCGTCTTTACGATTGGGCAACGGCAATGGCTCTTCCTATCAAATGCAATAGCACTCTTTCTGCAAACGATGCGGATTGCGCTATAAATAATCCCCATCGGGGAATTTGCCCCTCTGGTTGGCATATTCCGAGCAATGCGGATTGGGACAAACTGTTCCGCTTTGTGGATGGTACAGACAGTATAAGAAACACAAACGATATAAACGCTACATCAAGTCCTTACGATAGCCCCAAAGCTGGTAGGCATTTAAAAGCGGCTAGCGGATGGCATAATGATGGCGATGGAGAGATCGATAGCGAGGTCTCTTACGGTTTTGCGGCTCTGCCTGGCGGTTATGGCAGCTCCGCTGGCCATTTCAGCGATGCTGGCTACAGTGGCATTTGGTGGAGTAGCTCGGAGTACGATGCCTATTATGCTTACCGCCGCTATATGTACCACTATTACGAAGATGCCTACTGGGACCACGTCAATAAAGGTTACCACCTGCTCAGTGTCCGTTGCTTGAAGGATTAATTTTGTATATTCTATGCCATGAAAATATTTTACTTGATTTTTTTGCTGGTTCTTTCCGCGCACGCACAACTCAAAAGCGGTGGAAATTTAGATGTGATTAAAATTGGCAGTGCAGGTATTAGCCAAGGAAAGATAGATAGCTTGGTAAAACAACTTGCACTGGCACAACAAGCTCAAGCACCGGGTCAAAATATTTCCCCAGAAGCGATGACCCAATTGCGTTGGTTTGTAATAGATAATTTTGTTGGTGAAGAGCTTTTAAAGGCGGAGATCAAAAAACAGGGGTTAAAGGCAGATGCAAAAAAAGTGGATAGCCTTGCAGCCATATTTAAAAAACAATTCCCAACCGATGCTATTTTTAAACAGAAATTAAAAGAAAGCGGCATGTCAGAAGCTGATTTTACTAAAAAAATAGAGAACCAGCTTTTAGCAGAACAGCTTTTAGCTGCGAAAATTCCAGCCCCAAAAGATCCTACGGACAAGGAGAAAAAGGACTATTGGGAAAAAAATAAAAACAAAGCGGTTATCAACGATTCCATAAGCGGCATAAAAATAGTTTTAAACATCGCTAAAGGTGAAGGAGCTCAAGAAATTCAAAATAAAAAAGACGTTTTAAAAGGTTATGCGGCGCAAGCTCGCATGGTAAAAGCCAGCCCTATGGTGATTGCCGAGCAGTTCAGCATGACTGCAGCTAGAATCAGCGAAGACCCGAATGCAAAAAAAGACGGCGGAGCTATGGTTAGATTTTTGCCTAAAAACCAAGGTGCGGAATTTGAAAAAGCGGTGAAGAATTTGAAAGTAGGCGAGGTTAGCGAACCTTTTGTGCAGAGTGGGAACAAAATTATGATATTCATGCTAACCGAGAAAAACGACGGCAAATTTGAAAGCTACGAACATCAGATAGATTATTCATTACGGCTTGAAGCTGAGGCCGGTCGCCAACTAGCTGTTAAAAATTATCTGAATCAGCTTGCCAAAACTTACAAGGTTCAATATCTGAATAAAGATTACACACCACCGGAAGCTATAGGGATGTAAATGCAAACGAGCCACACAGGCTTAAATTCAATCCGCGAGCGAATAGACAAGCTCCGGGGGTATCTTTGACCTAGACGTAAGGCAAGAAGAGCTTGCGGTGCTGGAAAAGCAAACCGGCGACCCTGAATTGTGGAACGATGCCGCAAACGCGCAAGCACTGCTTAAAAGAGCCGCTGCGATACGGGAGTTGATTGCGAACTGGGAAATAGTTTCAAAGCAATGCGATGACTTGGGGGAGCTTTACGAGCTTTCAAAAAGCGAGAAGGACAACGAACTTTCCGCTTCTATAGAAAAAGATGTTTCCGCTCTGGATGAAAAAATTTCCGAGATGGAGCTTAGAAAAATGCTCAACGGCCCCGATGATGCCGCCCCTGCCTTGTTCTCCATAAACTCCGGCGCTGGCGGCACAGAATCCCAAGACTGGACTCAGATGTTGCTCAGGATGTACATAATGTATTTTGAAAACGAGGGCATTCCGTTTAAAGTTTTAGATATTCAGGAAGGCGATACCGCTGGCATAAAGGGTTGCACCTTGGAACTCCCGGAGCTATATAGCTACGGAATGCTCCGCTCGGAAATAGGCGTTCACCGCCTTGTGCGCATAAGCCCCTTTGATTCCAACGCCCGCCGCCACACCAGCTTTGCCGCCGTGTATATGACCCCTATTTACGAAGACGCAAAAATTGAAATTAATCCAGCTGATTTAAGAGTTGACACATATCGTTCAAGCGGAGCGGGCGGTCAATACATAAACAAAACCGACTCCGCTGTTCGCATAACCCACAACCCCACAGGCATAGTGGTTAGCTGCCAAACGGAACGCAGTCAAATCCAAAACCGCGAAACCGCGATGAAAATGCTCCGTGCAGAGCTTGTTCAATATTACAAAGACGAGGAAGAAGCAAAGCGAAATGAGCGCGCCGCAGAGAAACGCAAAATAGAGTGGGGTAGCCAAATCCGCTCATACGTTTTGGACGACCGCCGCGTTAAAGACACACGCACAGGCTACGAAACCTCAAACACGGAAGCGGTGCTCAACGGGGATATAAAGCCCTTTATAAAAGCCTTCCTGTTGTCTCAATGAGAGCTAACGGGGGGAACGCCACAGCGAATCAGTGGCTACTTTACTCCTTCTTTTTATATTCTTTGTCCATTCCTTTGAGGACAACAGGTGTGATGAAAACAGTTATGCATATCAACAATACGCATATAACAATGGCTTCGGGTGTAGAGAGTCCAGTCATATGGTTAATATAGTAAAAATTTACGGCATAAGGCAGAGTAGCCACATTCCAAAAACAATGCCGGTGATTAAAACAGAGGCGTAAACGGCAAAAGAGCCGTTCTGAACCAAACGCACGCCTCTGCCAAGCCACTGCAAAACTCCAGCGATAAAATCACCAAAAGCATCTATGATATAGTGGTCAAAGGCTTTTAGAAAACCTGCCACGCACTTGATTAAAAAGCCACGGGTGAAAGCGTAATA
>JAITFO010000060.1 GCA_031281265.1 Candidatus Fibrimonadaceae bacterium | reverse complement strand
AAATGATAGGAATCAGATAATTTAAGTTCTTTGTAATCGGGGAATTTTTTATCGCCGTTGTACAAAACTATGAACTCAGGGGAGGGTATCATTATCCTTTTTTGTTTGTAAAGGCTCTTTCGGTCAACTATCATAGCATATTCCGCTGATAAATATTGAAGCATCCTGAGCGGCATATTGTTGTTGATCGACGATTGGTGCTCAATAAGTACTATGAGCCTGTCTTCCAACACAAAGGCTATATCACCCCCTATCTCTATCTTTGTGCTTTTAGGGTAGCTTTTGCCGCTAATTGCGCTATATAACTCCAAAAGATTGCTTTCTTCGCTGAAAAGCCTCGTGAAAACGCTATCTTTATGATTGCGGTTTGTTTTCGCCTCTTCCATATTGAACTCCTAATTTGATTTCAATACCTTAGACGCTTGTCAAGCCGAAAAAAATTCAGAAAAGTGAATTTTGCAAACAGGTGTTGACGTTTATTTTACTATATTCCTGAAATATGAAATTTATTAGGCTTTCGCTTTACAGTCTGTTCGTTTTCTTTGCCATATTCACCGCTTGTGGAAAACCGTCCGCAGAGGCTAAAACTTCGAGCGATTTTTATGAAGAGGTTTCTCGCTTGCACAGGATTATGTCGGAGATAAACCTGAAATACGTTGAGGAAATAGACCCCGGCGAGATAACAGATGCCGCCATAAGCGGAATACGCTCCGTGCTAGACCCTAACACTGCGGTATTAGACCCAAAGGCGAGCGATAATCTAAAGCTAGCAACCGATGGCGAATACGGTGGCATAGGCTTGACCATAAGCATAAGAGACAATATGCTAACCGTGATTTCCCCGATGGTAGGCACCCCGGCTTACAACCTCGGCATAATGGCAGGCGATAAAATAACGCACATAAACGGAAAAACCACCAAAGATTTAACCGCAGACGAATCGGCGGAGAGATTACGCGGCAAAGTAGGGACGGATGTCACGGTTACTATAATGCGTGAAGGGTCGGTTGCTCCTTTTGACATAAAAATCACAAGGGCAAAAATAGTGGTACACGCCGTAACATTCGCCGATATGCTGGATAAAGACATTGGCTACATACAGCTTGCGGCTTTTAATCTAAAAACGGCCACCGAATTGGAAGATGTCATAAACAAACTCAAAAAACGTGGCATGAAAAAGATGGTGCTGGATTTACGCTCCAATCCGGGCGGGCTTTTGAACCAGGCTATAGAGGTAAGCGAATTATTTTTAAAAAGCGGGAACCGTATAGTCAGCACAAAAGGGCGCGTGGTGAACTCCGAAAACAACGCCACAAAAAACGGCATGGTGGGCGATGATATGCAAATCGCGGTGCTTGTAAATCAAGGTACGGCTTCTGCGGCGGAGATAGTTTCCGGTGCTTTGCAAGACTGGGACAGGGCAATAGTGGTTGGCAAAACAACATTCGGCAAAGGGAGCGTTCAAACCGTTTTCCCATTGGATTATGACGGCAGGGCTTTGAAACTCACCACCGCTTTTTATTACCTGCCATTTGGTCGTTGCATCAATAAGCCCGAATATGGGATAAGAGGACGCGGAACACGTGCTGCGGCAGTCTCAGAAGACCCTGAGGAATCAAAGGATGTAAAAGATACCGCTGTGCGCGACACACAGGTTTATTACACGGCAAACGGCAGAAAGATGTATGGTGGCGGCGGCATAACCCCCGATGTTGAAATAGAGCAAAAACCCATTCCTTGGATAGCTCAAGTTCAGGAGAGGCAGGCGCTCTATTTTAGGTTTGCGGTTAAATACCGTTCACAGCTTGGTGATATAGCTTCAAAAATAGATTCTTCCTGGCACCCACCAGATACCATGTTCAATGCGTTTAAGGCATTTTATATGGCAGACACAAATTTCACAAAAGTGAAAAGCCCAGCCCGAACACTTACAGACGCAGTGGAAGAAACTTTGCTCAGGGAACAGAACATAATTCATGGCGATACATCAAAGGTTTTGAAAGATACTTTGCTTGCGGCAAGACTTGCAGCCTTTGTAGCCGCTCTAACAAAACAAAATGAAACTCAAGCCATAGAGATAAAGAACTATAGCATCAACGCCATCAAAAGGGAGTTGATAGCCGCAGCAAAGGGTAGCGAAGCCAGCATAGCTTGGACTCTTAGAGATGATGCTCAGTTGGCAGAGGCCTTAAAATATTTGCGCAACGATGCTCTTTATAAAAATAAGATGAAAGCCCAGCCAAAAAACAGCAAGAAAATTACGGGCAAAAAATAAACCCGAAATCTGTGGATTAAAATGGCGAAAGAATCTCTGATAATTGAACCTTTAGGCATGTTTGTGTGGCGAGGGATTGAGAACACATTTCGCTATATCGCATTTATTTTGGAGTCGCTCAGAAATGTTTTTGCTGCAATGCAATGCCATCATTTAGCCGTTGAGCAAATGCACCGCATAGGCATAACCAGTATTCCGTTGGTGGCTACAACCTCTATTTTCACAGGTAGCATAATGAGCTGGCAGTTGACTTATCAGTTCGCAGATATGATTCCCCTTACATACGTTGGAATGGCTGTTGGTAAATCCGTTATGACCGAGCTTGCTCCTATTTTAACCGCCATGGTTTTGGCAGGGCGCGTGGGTGCTTCCATGTGTTCCGAACTTGGTACAATGGCTGTGACCGAACAGCTGGATGCTTATAATGTTCTGGGCATGAATCCTTATAAATTTTTGATAGTCCCGCGTATTTCCGCTTGTATTATAATGCTTCCGGTTCTAACAGTGCTCAGCATTTTTGTTGGGCTTTTGGGTGGCTTTGTTGTAGCTTTTCTATACAAAGAAGTCTCTTTTCACATGTTTTTTTCCGGAGTTCGGCTGAGTTATAGGGACTGGGATTTTGCGGTTGGCCTTATAAAAGCAGCGCTCTTTGGCTTTTTCATCTCGAGCTATGCCTGTTACTTTGGCTATTACACTATAAACGGCGCAGAAGGCGTTGGCAAAAGCACAAAGGCAACGGTTGTATTCAGCATGACTTCAATTTTGATAGGCGGTTTTGCGCTGTCAAAAATTTTGCTGATTTAAAGATCGCACACGAGAATTGTGGCATCGTCGTCCATATCTTTTTTTCCGCAAAAATCATCTACGTTCTCTAAAATAATCCCCACAAATTCCTTGCAGCTTTTATCGGTGCAATTCTTCATAAGGTCATAGATACGTTGGTGCCCATATTGTTCCTTTTTATGATTTTCTGCCTCATTTATTCCATCTGTGTATAGATTTAAGCGATGTTCATCTTTTAACTCTAATACTTTGTCTTCTATGGTTATAGATGGTATAACACCTATAAAAAGGCCGGATGATTTTAGCAATGTTATTTCGCCAGTTTTTTTGTTCATAAGCGGCATAGGGTTATGCCCCGCATTTGTGTATATGAGCTTTCTTTCTTCTTTAAACCATATTGCGTAGAAAACGGTGATGAACCTTCCGGCATCTATTTCCGTCACCATGGTTTTGTTTATGTTTTTTAATGTTTCCGCTGGGCTTATATAATTTGACGGCGAAGTTTTCAACATTATTTTGAACATGCCCATCATCATAGCTGCTGCAGTTCCATGTCCAGACACGTCCGCGATCACAAGTGCAATAGCACCATTCTCCAATTCAAAGCAGTCGTAGTAGTCACCGCCTACATCTAAATTAGCTTTGTAATCCGCAAACACATCTGAAATACCTTTTGGGAAACTTATTGGCAAAAGCTGCTGCTGAATTAAATTCGCCTGTCTTAAATCCGCTTTTAGTAAACGATGAGTTTTTTGCAATTCATCATAAATGGTATTTAATTTTTCGTTTGTCTCTATCAAAGCCTTACGTGCCAAAAAAGATTCCATTATCAACCCTACCTGCGTAATGACCGAGTAAATCATCGCAGTATCTTCTCCGGTTATCTCGCCGTGGTTTGTGAGGTCTAGCCAAAACAAACCCTCGCATTTAAATTGCTCGCACTTAATGCAGATACGTCGCTTATCATCTTCCGATTTAGTGTTGGTGTCAAGACCGGCATCTAAATTTGTCCAGCAGTACTGTATTTCGGAATTGTAGCACGGGCAATCTGTTTTTTGGCATTTTTTTACTTTCCAACATTCGTCTGTTAATTTTTTCAACAATGGAAAAACTATGTAGGCTTTGCAGCCTAGGATGGAAAAGGAATCTGAATCCGTTATGGATTCCGCTAATATATGCTTGTTGCAGAATATGGCATCCACGTATTCGCCAGCTGTAAAATTTATTTCCGCGCGAAAGTCTTTCAGTTTTTCTTTGTCAAAACCAACGCTGTGCAATGGCTTTAAACAAAATTCCTCTGTATCTATGCCTAAAATCATAACCCTGTCGTAGTTTGCCAAATCTTTAAAGCCAAGGCATAAACTGTCGAATAGAGCTTCAATGCTTTGGGCTTGCGAAGTTATTTTATTTATCTCGTTGGATATGGAATACGTGAGCAATTGCTTACGTAGCATTTTTACCAAATTAAGGGCTTCTTCTACTGTTATATTATATGAACTCATTTATTTTTAATAAGATAGAAAACAGCGCATCCACCGTAAAGCAAAATCATTATTATTGCCGTTGACGAAGGTCTATTAAAAATGTTATCTTCCCAATGGGAAACCCTGTCTAAATACAAATGCAAAACCTGTATAACAGCAACATGCAAAAGATAGGTGTAAAAAGACACTTTACCGAGAATTCTAAGCCAGGATACGGAGAGAATTTTTACCATAAACCCTTTATTGTTCGCCAAAAAGAGCAATAATAAGGAGTATAGAATAGGTGAAGTTATATAATAGGTAGCGTCTGGACTTATCAACCTAAGATAGCGGGCATTCGCATATAGCAAAATTGCGGTGAATAGCAGAAACAAATCATATAATACATTTTTCTTTGGCAGTGGAATGGCATCATTTAAAAATAATCTCCCTAGCAACATTCCGGTAAAAAAGTGAATGCCATTGAAAACTCTTGATAGTTCCTCAAAATAAGCAACGGAAAGAAATGAAATTGCCCATAAAGTAAAAAACAATAACCAAAGATTTTTTTTGCCTTGCCTATTCAAAAATCTGGAAAAGGCTGGCGTCAGAGCGTAGCAGAGAAAAAATACAGACAAAGCCCATGACGGCTGGTTAAGAGGGTGACCTAGTTCAGGGACAAAAGCCCATAACAGAGATATGTGCAAGGCAAGGGTTTTAATTGCGTAAGCGGTATCATGCAAAACACTTGTTCTGTAAAAAATTATGGCAAAAACTATTAAAGTGCAAGTTATGTGCAACGGATAAAGCCGCAAAAAACGTTTCTTCAAAAAAGGTTTTAATTTAGGTACCTTTTCTTGTTTGCTGAATAAAATTGAGTGTATAAATCCGCTCAACAAAAAAAACACACTCGTGTTGAAAAGAGGCCCAATTATTATAGGTTCAAAAAACGTTCCATTAGCATAAGAGAGCAAACTAGACGATGACAAATGCAGCAACACTATGTTTATAGAGGCAAAAAACCGGAGTGAATCAATGGCTGGAAAATAAGGTTTCATTTTCTGAGCAACTCGTTAATCCCCGTTGCCGCTCTTAGACCCTCACCCATAGCGAGGATTACCGTTGCTGCTCCAAGTACAATGTCGCCGCCTGCAAAAACACGCTCCATATATGTGGCGTTTGTCTCTGCATTTAAGAGTTCAATATTGCCTCTCTTATTCACTTTCAGTTCCGGCGTTCCTTGGCTAATCAGGGGGTTAGAGCCATTACCTATGGATACCAAAACTGTGTCAACCGGCAGTTCAAAAGAATCTCCCTCTATCTTCACGGGGCGCGGCCTGCCCTTCTCATCCGGTTCGCCGAGTTTATATCTGTCAACTCTCAAAGCGCGCACAAAGCCCTTTTCGTCTCCTAAAATCTCGCTTGGGTTTTGGAGGTAGCAAAATTCAATGCCCTCTTCCATCGCGTGGTGAATTTCCTCTGCCCTTGCTGGCATTTCTGCAAGCGTTCTGCGGTATATTATGCGGACTTTTTCCGCACCCAAGCGAATAGCCATCCTTGCGGCGTCCATAGCCACGTTGCCGCCGCCCAAAACCGCTACCTGCTTTCCATCCCAAATAGGGGTATCCGCATCGCTCTCGTAAGCACGCATCAAATTTGCCCTAGTCAAGAATTCATTTGCAGAAAATACCCCGTTTAAATCTTCTCCGGGTATTCCCATAAAGAGTGGCAAGCCAGCACCTGTGCCTATGAATACGGCGTCGTAGCCATCTTTTTTGAGCAAGTCCGCTAATTTGCGGGTTCTGCCAACTACAAAATTCGTTTTAAACTCAACGCCCATTTTTTTCAGGGTTTCAATTTCTTTATCCACTATGTGGTTTGGCAAACGAAATTCAGGAATGCCGTAGCGCATAACCCCGCCCAGCTTGTGAAATGCCTCAAAAATCGTCACCGAGTGCCCTTCTCTGCGAACATCTGCCGCAACTACCAAACCCGCAGGACCAGACCCTATAACTGCAACTTTCTTTCCGGTCTCTGCTTTAACTGCGGGAATTTTAATCTCTCCGTTTTCTCTTTCCCAGTCGGCAGCAAATCTCTCCAATCTTCCTATTGCTACAGCTTTTTCAACATCTTTTAAGGAAATCCCGGCTATGCACTTTTTTTGACATTGCTTTTCCTGTGGGCAAACTCTGCCGCAAACAGCGGGTAAAAGCGAGGTTTCTTTTATTGTATCTATAGCACCTTGAAAATCACCGTCAGCCATGTATTTAATGAATACGGGGATGTTTATGCGAACTGGGCATCCATCCATGCAACCAGCCTTTTTGCAGTTCAGGCATCTTTTTGCCTCTGTGACCGCCTGTTCTTTGGAATAACCAATGGCAACTTCGCAGAGGTTTTTTGCTCGTATATGCGGGTCTTGTTCCGGCATTTTTTGCGGAGGAATAGCTAATCGTTCTTTAGTAGTTAAAATCCCATTTTGCATTGTGGGAATTTAGAAATTTACTATCTTATGGAAGAGAACTTTAAACTAGGAGTTTTTATGAGTCTTTTCCGTTTAGCATTGCCAACAATTTTAATGCTTGGTCTTTCCGTTAGCGTTTTTGCACAAGACGATGACGAAAAACTTGCGCCAAGAGGTGGTACCGGTACGGTCACTATCACCACAGACCCTCCTAATAGTGATGTCTATTTAGATGGAGAACACTTGGGAAAAAGCCCCATAATCAAGCGCAAGTTCCGTACAGGTCCCTTAAAACTTATAGTTCAAGACCAAAACAAAGATTTGGTAAACACGCGTTTTAATGTTTGGCCAAATAAGGAAAACGTATATGAAGCCAAAACGGTTATGCCCATCGGCAGAATAAAAGTAACAACAGTTCCTTCAAAGTGCAATATCTATTTGGATGACGAAATAGCAGACCGCACAGAGGGCAGCGAGTTGACGATTAATTCCGTGGATGCTGGCGACCACACCCTTGGAGCTGAATGTGGAAAACTGTTCCATAAAATATTGATTCCTGTAAAAGGCGAACAGCTAACCGAAGTACATATAGATGCTCAAAAGAAAAAGGCAAAAGCAACAATAGACGGAAAAGACGTGCTGAAATAATCACCATTTGGCAAGAGCGTTCGCAATTATAATTTCTTGAAGTGCTTTTATTGCGCGCTCTTGACCATGCACTTCTTCGGATTCATTTTTAAGCACATCGTAAGAACCTGCTGCCTGAACGCTTCTATTTTCGTAGATATTTTTTTTGCGAACATTGTCAAAAAAAGAAACTGAGATAACCATTGTAACCCTATAAGTTTCAACTTCTGCGTTTGAGCTTTGGATTTCCGGTCTATTGCTGTAGCTCAAGAGCGTTACGGACATATCTGCGTCTGCGTTGTCGTTGACTAGGCGAACCGCAGGGGCGTTTATTCTAAAGAGTTCCCTTAGGCCATCTTTAAGCCTATTGCCAATCACAGGGTCGTAGCTGCGATAATCCACATCTGCAATATGCACTGTTCTTATGTGTGCAGGAAGCGTTGTAGCGGTAAAACTGTAGCAAGAAATCAACAATGCGCTTGCAACGGTGAATAGCAAAATTTTGAAAGGCATACTGGTAATTTAGAAATTTCTATTTTAAAAAACTCAATGGACTTTGCTCATATATTAAAACACGAAACCTGTGCAAATTGCAAAAATTGCTGTGTGTTTAAAAAGGAGTCCCTTGTTTATGTTCCAAAGGGAATAGAGGTAGAGGAGCAAAGCGATGGAATGTTCGTTTGCGTTCACCGCTGTGAAAATGCGGGCTGCACGTTGGGGAAGAATAAACCTATGGAGTGCGCAGCTTGGCCCTTTAGCGTTTCTAAGCGGGGCAAAGAATTGCTCTTGGTTTTGGAGCACAGCTGCCCAGAATTGAACAAAGAGGAAAAAACGGAAAGGGTCAAGAAATTCGCTTTGGAAGTAATTGCCCCCGCTCTATTGGAATACTCACGGCAAAACCCAGACGCACTCAGAGAATATGATGAGAGGAATAGGGTTATTGAGATTTTTGGGGAAACATATTAAAATTGGTGAGTTTGAGATTTTTAATTATGGAAAAGCAAGAAGCGATAAAAACAGCATATAATGAATGTATAAAAGTTTGTAATGACGAATTTTTGATTTCAAAGTTAAATACTTGTTTGAATTTCTTAAAAAATGATATAAAAATTAGTGAAGCAAGGAAAAAAGCATTTGAATGTCATAAATATGCAAGAGAATTGAAAGATAAAAAACAAATTTTACTTGCAAGGGCTTGTGGTCATGCGATTGCGACAATTCATGTAAAAGAACATTTGAAACCTTGTTT
>JAITFO010000045.1 GCA_031281265.1 Candidatus Fibrimonadaceae bacterium | reverse complement strand
CTAAAATATTATCTGTATGTGTGGCAAAAGATGAATCATATATTGTATATCGTTTTGGCGCACAAGGCAATATTGAATTTGAGTTCCCAGAGAATAAAACAGGCTCGTGGGATAAATTTGCTGTTTCTTTGATGCAGTCGAGACTTGATGATATGTACAAACTTGAATTTGCCAATTACGGATATAAGTATGAAGTTTATCATAATTATGAGCGGCAGCGAGGTGATGGAAATTATGACTTTCATTCAGTTGGGGTTGTGATTACCAAGGTTTCTACAGGTAAACAGACAAATTTAGAAGGAATCTCTAATAGCATAATAGGTAGCTTAGATGAATCACAAAAGTATAAGAAATTGAAAATAACGACTGAAGAAATAAAACCTGATGATGATTAAAAGTAACCAAAACCATAAAACTAGGAGAAACATTTATGAAAACACAGCTAGCTAAATTAGCACTCACGGCAGCCCTAGGGCTTGCCATAACATTCACACTCAACGCTTGCGGCAAGGGGGGCGATGTAAAACTGCTTGAAAGCATCACCGATGAGAGCGGCGGTTTAATAAGTAAGTTTGAGTACGACAAGCAAAACCGCATTGTCAAAAAGTATAATTACTACGAGAAAAAACTTAACTATACCGAAACGATTACTTATGCCGATAATATAGTTACGATAGAAGAAGTTTATGAAAGCGGCAGTAAAAACACTAGAAAATTTGTTATAAACGGCAATACGGTAACAATCGAAGGGGGTTCCACATTTACCATAAACAAAGACGGATATTTTGTAAGGCTAGAATACGACAAAGGCTTTAAGACATATAAATATCGCGATGACGGCAACCCGATTGGAAGAGAAGAAGAATATACGTCCGATGGAATTACAATAGCATCCTATGCCAATATGGATAAATACGATGATAAGAAATCGCCGTTTTACAACTGCAATAGTCCAAAATGGCTTTTACAGCATGGTTTGAATGTATTATCTTCTTTTTACGAATACGGTTTCATAAGCAAAAATAACGTTCTTGAAATTAATGTTGGTGGAGAAAATGACTTTACAACCGTATATAAATACGAATATGACGGAGACGGATTTCCAGTCAAGATGACGGCAGAACAGGCTTACGAAGATGTCGGCTCAGACAAAATTATAAAAACAATAACAATAACCCGTTTCACCTATCGCGGCGAAACGAAAAAACAAGACGCAGCAGACACAAAACCGTCCGAAACTGCCAGCGAAAGCCAGCCAAGCGGCGGGGAAAAGTGTAGCAAAGAAGGTCCGCCCATAACAATAGAAGCGGTATTTTTGGAAAATAGGGAAATGGATGCGCTTGACAATTCCATCTTTCGTTTGCCCAGCGGCGAGGAAATAACGTTTAATGGGTCAGTATCTGATGAAGATAATGTGAAAAAATGCGATAAAGTATCCGTAACATATAAAGAGACAGAAATTTACATCGGTGAGAATTACTGTGCGGATATTAATCGTTTGGTATCTTTGAAAAAAATAGGAAGTGGCGTAAAACTGCTTGAAAGCATCACCTATGATAACGGTAATGCAATAACGAAAATCTTGTACGACGAGCAAAACCGTATTGTCAAAATAGATGATAAAACCATTACCTACGCCGATAATTTGATTACGGTAGGCGCTGAAAAGTATGTCATAAACGGCAATACAATAATAGGCTGGTCCGATACACTAACCGTTAACAAAGAAGGATATATTGTCCGGCAAGGTTATGAATATAAGGACGGCAACCTTATTAAAGCAGGGGATTCAGATGATTTTGATTATAATGAATACGACGATAAGAAATCACCGTTTTCCAACACCAACACTCCAAAATGGCTTCTCCAACAATTATTTTATGTACTTAACCCGATGAACAAAAATAATGTACTTAAAAATTATTATGATTACGGAGAAGAAGGAGTTACCTTCTTCAGGTATGAATACGAATATGACGGAGACGGATTTCCAATTAAGCGGATGGAAGTTTACGCACCAACAATCAGTTTCACCTATCTCTGCGGAACGAAAAATTAACGGTGCAAACCACAGGAGAAATGAGCATGAACACAGCCTTAAAGCGGTTTTGCCTAAGCTCGCTTCAATACTCTGATCTGCTCACGAGGGAGATTCGTTGCTTTAAGCACATCAGCAACAGAAAATCCCTTAGCAAGCATATTCTTGGCAGTTTGCAAAATACCTTCTCCTATGCCCTCTTCCTTGGCATAAGCAAGACACGCTCTCTGGTCATATTCATTTCTCATAATAGCCTCATATTTGTAAAGCTCACTTTCCGTAAAATTAGAAATTTCGGCTATGTTGAAAATATCTTTAAGCTCTCTTTCCTTGAAACTCTTGGGAGCTTTTCTCAGCTTATGCCCATTCTTAAAAGCAAAAAGAATTTTATCCATAGCCGTCTTGCACTCGCTCTCAGTCTTGTTAAACCTAGGCAATATGACGAATGTCATTTGAAACATATCATAGCTAACTTCGGGGTGCTTGTCGTTTCTAAGAGACAGGTGCTGCACTATTTCAGTGCAACCCGTTCCAAAATCAATTTCAAAATCCATAAAGCTAATGGAATAGAGCTTGGGAATATTGAAGTCAAAGTTTTTACACTTCTTGGCAAGGTTGCTTATAGCCATACAAAGGTAATAGAAAGTCCGGCTTATGAAATGTTTCTGCTTATCGACTTGAACCTCCACAATGAACCTTGCACCTGTGGCATCTTTGCAATTAACATCGAATATAGCGTTCCTATTGGCTCTTGTTTTCCCAAGCTGCTCGTTGTTAATAATGGACACCTCTTTGATAGGGCTTTTCAGCTTCTCGGCGAGAAAAGTATTGAGCAGGAACAAAAGCAGTTCCGTGCATTGCTCGTTAGCAAAGGCTTTTTTGAAAGTGAAATCCAAAGTGAGCGGAGCAAACTTCGGCAGTTTTTTGGGCATAGTAATCCTCGTGGAAAAAATTTATGTGATATAATAAATAAAACCGCTCCCTTACGGAGCGAATGTAGAAAAGTGAAATATAGAAAAAACGGAGGTTCAATATGAACAGCAAACTCACTAAACTCGCACTCACAGCAGCCTTAGCACTTGCCATAACACTCTCATTCACACAGAAAGCAACGGCAGAGAACCCACCGGAAAAAGCTGCCGCAGGTACTTTCACTGATATAAGGGACAAGAAAGCCTACAAGACCGTAAAAATCGGCAAGCAAACTTGGATGGCAGAGAACTTGAACTTTGAGGCGAAAGACTCCAAGTGCTACGACAACAAACCTGACAACTGCAAAAAATACGGGCGGCTTTATGACTGGAAAACGGCTATGAAGGCCTGCCCCAGCGGTTGGTATTTGCCTAGCGAGGCAGATTGGGATGATTTAATACTGCTTGTAAATCCGAGTTGCCCTCTCATGGGCGATTGCGCCGATGCCGGAGCCAAGCTGAAAGCGGCTAGCGGCTGGAACGGCGATGGGAACGGCACGGACAATTACGGGTTTACTGCTCTGCCTGGCGGAGTTGGCCTTTCTGCTAGCAAGTTCCGCGATGCCGGGAACGGAGGGCTTTGGTGGAGTTCCTCAGACGATGCCAAAAAAGCCTCCCGCATAAGTATTGACATAAACGGCCCGGATGTGCATAGGAACAGTAGCGATAAAAACCTCCTATTCAGCATTCGTTGCTTGCAGGAAGCACCCATCCAAACGAACACCTCAAAGTTGCTTGAAAGCATCATTGATGGTAATGGCAACGTAAAAAAGAAGTTTGAGTACGACAAACAAAACCGCATCGTAAAAATAGACGGTGAAACGATTACTTATGCAGATAATTTGATTACGGTAGGCACTAAAAAGTTTGTGATAAAAGGCAATACGGTAACAATCGAAGGAGGTTCCACATTTACCATAAACAAAGACGGATATATTACCAATGTAGGCGATGAGAAGACATTCAAATATAAAAATGGCAACTTAATTGAAAAAGAATATCCAAATCCAGCCGATGATGTTCCTCCTACTTACGTTGGTCGTATGGATAAATACGATGATAAGAAATCGCCGTTTACCAACTGCAAAACTCCAAAATGGCTTTTACAAGGGTTACATATATTGGGACCCTATTACGTAAGCAAAAACAACGTTCTTAGAGAAATTGTTTATGGACGCGGTACTACTACGACCGTATATAAATACAAATATGACAGCTATGGATTTCCAGAGCTAGTCGAAGAGGCGGAAAAGTACGAAAATGATAGTCCGACAATAACAGTAACCCGTTACACCTATCTCGGCAATTAAACGTGCCACCCACGGCACAAACCACAGGAGAAACATTTATGATTTTCGCTCGCTACTGCGACAACGAGGGGTGCGGAGATATGTAAGAAATAACAAAGTCCGTTGGCAATGTTCCCACCAGCATAGATTTCACGGTTAATTAGCAATGTACGCCTTAAATTTTCTATATTATCCAAAAGTTTAGGGAATATTTTTTACCTACATTCCAGTCGCCCTAAATAAGTATAACAGACACTTGGTAAAGGTTTTGTAGATGGGCGTTCTTTATGTTCTGGTAAATAAGTATAACAGACATTTGGTGGAGATTTTATAGATGGGCGTTTTTTTTTGTTCTGGTAAATAAGTATAACAGACTTTTGGTAGAGCGTTTTTAGATGGGCGTTTTTCATTATTCTGGTAAAACAAAACACAGGGGGTTATATGGAAAAAAAAGAGCTAACAGCAGCAGATGTCTGGGCGATGTTCGCCGAGACAGACCGTCAAATGAAGGAAACCGATCGTAAAATGGCGGAGAGCTACAGCCGTTTGGACAAGAAATTCGAAGAGCTTGGGCTTAAGGTCAAAGACCTAAAATCAAATGTAGTGGGCATTGGCGATAGCAATGGCGAATTTGCGGAAGAGTATTTCTACAGTTCCTTGAAAAGGAAAATGGAATTTGCAGGAGTGCATTTTGACGACGTCTACAAAGACATCAAACAATTGAGAAAAATGCCAAACGGCGAAAGGCTGCAAGACCAGTTTGACATCATAATGATTAACGATGATGCGGTCGCCTTAGTAGAAATCAAATACACGGCTAGAAAGGGTTACCCAGCAACAATGGTAAATCAAAAAGTTCCCAATTTCAGGACTTTATTCCCCGACTATGCCAATTACAAAATATATCTAGGGATAGGTGCTTTTTCTTTTGAGGAAAGCGTGGAACAAGAAGCTCAGAAACTCGGTATAGGGTTGCTTAGGCAAGTGGGCGAAACCATTGAATACGAAACCAAATGGGTAAAGGCGTATTAGCAGTATGAGCGATTTGCGAAAAAATTTACTAGCAGAAGCTAAGAGGATTGTGATAAAAATCGGCTCCAAGGTGCTTGTGGACGAAAGCAGCAAAGGCGTTAATTCGGCATTTATAAAAAAACTGGCGCAATCCGTGGCCATATTGCAAAACGCGGGTAAAGAAATTGCAATTGTGAGCAGCGGCGCGGTGGGCACCGGGATGACAAAACTCGGCTACCCAAAAAAGCCGGAACACATCGCAGACAAACAGGTATGCGCAGCGATTGGGCAAATAGACTTGATGCACGCATACAGAAACGCTTTTGAAAAAGAAAAAATAATCGTTGGGCAAATTCTCCTCTCCGCCGAGGATTTCAGGGACAGGGGCCGCTACAAAAACTTGCAAAATGTAATGGATTCCGCATTGAAGCACAAAGTTATCCCCATAATAAACGAAAACGACTCCGTTGCGGTCGCAGAGATAAAAGTTGGCGACAACGACAAACTCTCAAGCGACGTGGCTCTGTTCTGGAACGCAGACCTGCTCCTGCTCTTCACAGACGAAGACGGGCTTTTTGACTCCAACCCTAAAAAAAATCCAAACGCGAGGCTTCTGAACTTTGTACCGGAAATCACAAAAGAGGTTATGAGCTTGGCAGGCAAATCCGGCGATGCGGGTTCTGCAGTTAGCACGGGAGGCATGGCCAGCAAACTGGAAGCGGTCAAGGCGGTGACCTTCTCCGGGTGCAATGCTTTTTTGGCAAACGGTACCAAGGTTTTGCCTCACGAAGTTCTGTTGGAAAACGCAACGGGCACATTGTTTTTGGGCAATGCAAAAAAACTCGGCAGCCGCAAAAAATGGCTCTCTTTTGTAAGTACCCCCAAAGGCTCAATAACAATAGATGACGGCGGGGTAAATGCCATAAGAAAAAAGAATGCAAGCGTTTTACCCGTTGGAATATCAAGCGTCAGCGGGCACTTCAACGTAAAAGACCTTATAGATGTTCAGGACTTAAACGGAAACAAAATAGCGAGAGGCGTGAGCCGTTTTGATAGCGAAAATCTGCGCAAAGTAGCTAGGTTAAAAAATCAAAAAGAAGCTATCCACAAAAATGACCTTGTGGTGTTTTAAGCGGGAAGGGCGAGATTCGAACTCGCGGTGGGTTTAAAGCCCACACGTCCTTAGCAGGGACGCACCTTCAGCCAACTCGGTCACCTTCCCAGGAAATGTGAATATAGTAAATTATTGCTTGTTGGTGACAATTTATGGCTATTTATCCGTTTTTTCATGAAATTTTTAAAAAATAGGGCTTGAATTTTAGTGATAAAATTGTTATATTTACATATCGAAAAGCGGAGGCATAATGGCAACGGAATTAGAGAGCAAAATGGAAAAAGCTATAGAAGCCACGAACCGCGAATTTGCCAGATTGAGAACCGGACAAGCCTCGCCAGCCATGTTAAACGATGTAAAAGTGGAATACTACGGCACCCCAACCCCTATATCCCAGCTCGCCACGGTAAAAGTTCCCGAACCTAGAATGTTATTGGTAACCCCTTGGGAAAAACAGTTCGTTGACCCTATATGCAAAGCCATCTTAGCTGCAAACTTGGGCTTAAATCCATCTAAGGAAGGCGACAGCGTTCGCGTTGCAATGCCAATCCTAACCGCCGAGCGCAGGCAAGAGCTTGTGAAAATGGCAAAAAAACACGCGGAAGATGGCCGCACAGCTATAAGAAATATACGCCGCGAAGCAAATGATGCTGTTAAAAAGAATAAAGAATTACCCGAAGACGAATCCAAAAAGCAAATGGAGAACATTCAAAAAACAACGGATAAATATATAGAGAAGATTGATACAACACTAGCGGAAAAAGAGGCTGATATATTGAAGGTTTAAAGATGGATAAAAGAAAACAGCTGGAAGAAGATGTAGATGTATATCTGGGAAGAGCAAAAAAAGCTTTTGAATCCGCTCAGAAAAAAATAAAAGAAGCGGCTTTGCACGGTGCTTCAGAATTAGATTTGTCCTACATGGAACTCTGCGAACTTCCGCATGAACTTTTCTCGCTGAAGAATCTCAAAAAGCTGGTTTTAGACGACAACAAAATAACCTGCATCCCAGAAGAGATAACCAACCTAAAAAATCTAAGCCATCTATCCGTTAAGGGCAATAGCCTTATGTCTTTGCCCAAAAACCTCGGCAAGCTGAGAAAATTGGAAAGGCTTTACCTGGGTTACAACACAATATCCGAGCTTCCAGATTCTATATGCAATTTGCAAAACCTTAAAAAGCTCAACGTTGCCGGCAATCTGCTGACCGGTTTGCCGCAAAACATAGGGAAGCTGAAATCCCTTGAAAAACTAAGCCTACACGATAACATGATTAAATCCTTGCCCAAATCCATTGGGGATTTTAAAAATTTGAGGAAACTTTTTTTAGACAACAATAGCCTGACCTCGGTCTCTGCCGCTTTGGCAAGAATACGCTATCTAGAGGAATTGGTGCTTTCTGGGAACGAATTGAAGAGTATCCCAAGGGAATTTTCGAGCTTCAAAAAACTTCACGAACTTATTTTAGACGAAAATCAGCTAAAAACCTTGCCAGCCAGCTTGTCTAATTGCGCGTCTCTGCGCCTTGTATGCCTCTTTGGAAACCCCGTAAAAACTATCCCAAAAGAGCTTACCAGCAAAGCCAGCTTGACTATTGATAGAGACTAAAACAAAATCCTATATTCCCTTGGAATGCTATACTCTCCCAAAATCCGAGAAGAAGAACTTAAAAACAAAGTGGCGGCGGACTTTTTCGCAAAATACGATTGCACAGACATAATCAAAGATATAGACTTCGCTGTAAAATTAAAACATTCCCATAATTCCCTTAACTTTAATGATGAATATCTACTATGGGCGGAAGCTAAGTCTGCTCCGAGCGACATTCTAGTTATGCTCACACAGCTTGTGCTGACTATAGGCAAAGCCCGTACATTCAACCAAGTTCTGCCGCCAAAGTTTTTGGGTTGTTTTGACTGCGAGAAAATAGCGTTTATTCCTTATGCCGATATACAGGATATTTTTCACCAAAACGACTTCAACTGGAAAGCAGCCCCTTCCAACCGAGAAAGCAAAGAGTTCAAGCAGATTTATGAGAAAATAAAGCAAGTTCTAACAGGCGAAAGAACCTACATTTTCAAATTCAGCGATGAAAACAACTTGAAATTATTTATCCTCAAAAATTTCCTTGTGGGAAAAAGTGATGTTTCCAAAATCAGGATAGACAAGAACAATTTCATAAGTATTTATAGCAAATGGCTAGAGGCTGTGAAGCCCACAATATCGGTTAATTGGGATGCTGCAAAGAAAAAAGGGATCCTCAGCGGGCATTTTTACATCGCGGATTTGATAAGCGATAAAAACACATCGCTAAAAGAAAATTTGATGGTTGTTCTGCGTGCGACTCGCTATGAGATGAACCGCCATAAAGATGAATTTGGTGCTTTTTCTTCCAGTGAAGTCCATTTTAACGATAAACAACGTGCTCACAATGCTTTTTGGGCAATCTATGAGCGCCCACCCAAAGAGGATTACTGGGATTATATCATTGAACGCCAAGACCTGCTTGTGCCGCAGGATGTGCGGGAACGAAAAGGCAGTTTCTTCACACCGCAGATTTGGGTTGAGCTTTCACAGAAATACATAGCGGAAGTTCTAGGCGAGGATTGGCAGGATGAGTATTATGTGTGGGACTGCGCAGCAGGCACGGGAAATCTCTTGGCAGGGCTAACAAACAAGTACAATATCTGGGCATCCACGCTCGACAAAGCCGATGTGAACGTTATGCACGACAGGATAGAAAACGGGGCGAATTTGCTGAAAGAGCATTGTTTTCAGTTTGATTTTTTAAATGATGATTTTGACAAACTACCCAAAGGCTTACGGCAAATTATTGATGACCCAAAGAAACGCAAGAAACTTGTTGTTTACATAAACCCGCCTTATGTGGAAGCGGATAACCGAAAAGGAGAGGGGCGAGCAGGTGTTGCTACTTCTGCCATTCACCAAAAATATTCGGATTTAATGGGTTATACAAAACGCGAAATTTATATTCAGTTTTTAACGCGGATATATTGCGATATCCGCAGTTGCTATCTTGCGAATTTTTCAAAGTTGAAAAACTTGCAGGCTCCGAATTTTTTGGATTTTAGAAATTTCTTTTTAGCAAAACTTGAAAAATTATTTATTGTTCCAGCAGATACGTTTGACAATGTGAGCGGTCAGTTCCCAATAGGTTTTTTTATTTGGGACACAAGCAAAAAAGAAAAATTCAAAGAAATAATGACAGATGTTTTTAGCAAAATTGGTGAGCATAAGAATAAAAAAAGAATTTTCTGCTATGACAATGAAAAGTTCATAAATGATTGGGTGAAAACATTCAGAAATTCAAAAGCTGACTCTATAGCAACAATTATTGGTGTGGGAAATGATTTTCAAAATCAAAGATTAGTTAGATTTGGAGAACCATATATGAAAGTTCCTGCGGACAATCATAATTGGCAAATTACAAAAAATAATTTGATAGAATCTTGCATCTACTTTGCCGTCCGTAAAATAATTCCAGCCACTTGGCTAAACGACCGCGACCAGTTTTTATATCCAAACGATGGTTGGGAAACGGATTTGGAATTTCAAAATGATTGCTTGGTTTACACACTCTTTAACAACAACATTTCCAGCAAGTATGGCATAAACCATTGGATTCCGTTTATAGAATGGGATGTAGGTGCCCACGATAAATTTGACAGCCATTTTATGACCGATTTCATCGCAGGGAAAATAGACTTAGTAGCTGCAGAACCTAGCTTATTTTACAACGCTGGTGCTGGCACTGGCGGTGGTGGAACAGGGAAAATTGAGCCTAGAAAGAAAACCAAACTTAAATTTTCAGAAATTGCAAAAAATGTCTTCAAAGCAGGAAAAGAATTGTGGAAATACTACCACGCACAGCCAAAATGCAACGTAAATGCAAGTTTATACGACATTCGCGAGCATTTCCAAGGCAGAAATGCTCAGGGCAAAATGAACAATAAGAGCGATGATGAACAGTATAACGAATTAATAGGCGATTTGCGGGAAAAATTGAAAATTTTGGCTAAGAAAATAGAGCCAAAGGTGTACGAATACGGGTTTCTGAAAGCATAGTGCTTCAAGTCTGAAAATTTGACAAAATGCCTTAAAATTTCTATATTTAATAGATATTGCGAATAAGCCTTATCAATGCGCTGGAGCAAAAATTGTCGCTTTTGGAGAGTGATGAGCCAATTTTGTTCAGGGAGCTTAGGTTAAAAGGTTGTTTGGATTGCAATTTTGCCGTTAAAAAAGAAAAAGGCGGCTTTACCGTTAAGGGAATTGTAAGCGGTTCGCAGGAGTTTGCGTGTTCCAGAACTCTGGAGCTATTTGAGCGGTCTTTTGAAGTGGAAATGGACGCTCTGGTGCTTCAGGAACAGGGTTTAACGCAGCAAGAAGAGGATGACGGAAGTGAAGATTTTTTTAAAGTCAGAGTTCCCGCCAACCAAAAAGAAGTAGATTTAACCGAAACCGTGCGGCAGTTGGTTATACTCCAAGAACCCATGATTCCGGTAAAGGAAGAAGTTGAATAGGAGAAAAAATGGCTGTTCCTAAAAGAAAGACATCAACAACGCGCCGCGACAAACGCCGCCACAACTCTTACACGCTGGATGTCCCAGCTATGGCAAAGTGCGAGCAGTGCGGTGCGATAAAACGTCCTCACAGAGTTTGCGAAAAATGCGGCTATTATAACGGTGTTAAACGCATTAAGGTAGAAGAAAGTGCCTAGTTTAAAAATAGCATTGGATGCTATGGGTGGCGACTTCGCTCCTGAGCAGATTGTTAAAGGCGCGGTTTTGGCCGCAAACAATCCGGAGCGTGATTTTGAAATTCTGCTATGCGGCCCAGAGGCCGTAGTCAAAGACGAATTAAAGAAGAACGGTTATTCCGGCAACGCCATAACCGTAATAGATGCCCCAGACATCGTGGCAATGGACGAATCTCCTACTCAGGCTCTAAAAACAAAACCCAAGTCCGGCTTGGTGACCTGCGTAGCTTTGCAAAAACAAGGACTTGCGCAAGCGAGCGTCAGTGCTGGGAACTCAGGCGCTATGATGGCTGCCTGCCTCATGATTTTAGGGCGCGCGGCAGATGTTGCAAGACCAGCCATTGCCTGCGCTGTTCCAACCGCAAAACGCCAAGCTATCCTTTTGGACTGCGGCGCGAATGTGGACGAAAAAGCCTCCGTTCTCGTTGACTTTGCCCTTTGCGGCAGCGTTTATGCAGAAGCCGTTATGGGCTATGAAAATCCAACGGTCGGCTTGATAAATATGGGAGAGGAAGAGAAAAAAGGTACCGAGGTTTTGCAAGAAACCCACCAGCTTTTAAAGAAAGCTCCCCTTAACTTTATAGGCAATGTTGAGGGCAGAGATTTTATCAAAGGGCACGCAGATGTTGCGGTTGCACCCGGCTATACTGGCAATGTTATATTAAAGCTCATGGAAGGTTTCTACGAGCTTACACATGAAGTGTTTGGCGAAGTGAAAACTGAAAAAGCCAACGAATTTGAACGTCTTTGGGATTACAGAAACCACGGAGGAGGCTTGCTCCTAGGCCTTAACGGCGTAGGCATAATAACCCACGGTAGAGCGGATTCAATAGCTATCAACCATTCGCTTTTCACCGCTTGCAAATTTGCGAAAGCCGATGTTCCTGCAAAAATTGCTAAAAAATTATCCGCAATCAAACAGAATTCAGAACCGGCATGAACGCAGTTATAAAATCTGTCGGGGTTTATCTCCCGGAATTCATCGCCACAAACGATGCACTCAAACAAGAACATGGCTTGGACACAACAGACGAGTGGATAAAAAGCCACAGCGGAATAGCTGAACGCCGCATTGTGAAAGATGCGAATTTGCTAACCGCTGATATAGGTTACTTTGCAGCGAAGAATGCCATTGAAAAAGCGGGAATTTCACCAAGCGAAATAGACGGGATAATAGCTGGCTCAATGACTCCGGACAAACAATTCCCCGCCCTTGCCTGCTACATACAAGCCAAGCTGGGTTGCGGGCACGCATTTGCGTTTGATATAACCGCTGCTTGCGGTTTTATCCCTCCGGCACTCAACACCGCAGCCCTTATGATTCGTGCCGGGCAAGCGAAAAATATATTAGTTATAGGAGCGGAAATTTGCTCAAGGGTTATGGACTGGAGCGACCGCAATACATGTATTCTCTTTGGAGACGGCGCGGCGGCGATTCTGCTATCAGCAAGCGAGGATAGCAATCGGGGGTTTATTGCCGCCGCGCTCGCATCCGATGGAAACTTGGCAAACATACTTTACTTAAACACGCTTGGAGCAGAGGCTTCTTTTTTGAGAATGGAAGGAACCGCTGTGTATAAGCTCGCTGTTTCTGAGCTAGAAGCTATAACCAAAAAAGCGTTGGAAAACGCAGGGCTTTCCGTTGCGGATATAGATTTATTTGTGCCTCATCAGGCAAATATCCGCATAATAAAATCAGTTGGCAAAAGGCTGGGGCTTGCGGAGGAGAAGGTTATGGCAAATGTGGAAAAATACGGAAACACCTCATCTGCCTCTATCCCCATTGCGCTCCACGAAGCGCAGCAAAAAGGGATTTTAAAACCGGGTATGCTCGTGGCAATGCCTGCCATAGGTGGCGGCATGAATTGGGGATGCGTTTTGTTCAGGTGGTAGAGCTAACCGTCTGCTTTTTTTTCTGCATCGTTATATAATTGCTTCTTTTAAAATCGTTCCTGTGATCCATGCAAAAGCGCGGATAAATGTATTGCTTTGGGAACATCTTAACGGTGAAAATATTGTCGCAACCTTCCAAGCAACATTTGAACTGGACTTCAACAGCCTCGCTATAACCGTGCCTGAAAAACATATTGCGCATCTCAAGATTGTCTAAAGCTTTTTTGGGTTTTTGCCTAGCTTTTATATCTCTGTGCAACTCACAATACTTGGCTATAGGGTGTCCCCAAAATTCACGACCGCAACCGGCCTCTTGGCATTTTTTTAGCTTTACGCGCTTCTTCTTTTTATATTTGGGTAATTGCATGGAGAGAATATAGTAAAATAATAAAAGCTATTTATCTGTTTCGGCTTCCGCACGTTTTTTCGCTTTGCTTCTCGCGGTTTCCCTGATTAGATGGATGTTTTTCAAACGAACCATGCTTAGCCTTTTACCATTTTCATCGTAAATTTTTATGCCCTGATCATCAATAGTGCTTATAAATGCCTGAAGCGTGGAACGTAGGTTTTCTATGTCGTCCACTATTTCTCTTTTGTCCACGAGAGCTACGGTGACTGGGCTGTTTTCAAACTGGGTTAAAATATCGTTTAAATTTTCTACAGCAGTTTTTATTCTAAGAACCATGTCTTCAATAATCTTTACGCCGTCTTGCGCCTGTATCCTCAATGTATCCACGGAATTGCTTATCCTGATGCTCGCATCCGCCACCTCATCAACATAATAGTTGACCTTATCCAACGCTCCAAGGGTTTGTTTTTCAACAGAATTGACAACATTGGCTAGAGCAACTACAAATTTTTCACATTCTACCATAATCTCTTCGTATGTTTTTTGCAAAGACTTATTATTTTCATCGCCAGTGCTCAAAATGTGAATAAATTCCATAAGCGCAGCGATATTTTCTTTCGCTATATCGGTCATGTATAAAATCTCTGCCAAACCGGGTTCAAACTCCCCATCAAAGATATAGCCGCTTGGCGCAATCTCCCCATTTTTTCCGGGCTCTACGGCAATGCTGCGACTGCCCATAATATTGGGGCTAACATTCCTGAATCTAGTATCTGTACGAAAAATGCGAGGTTTATCCAGCACAATTTTTACCAAAGCTTTTTCGTCTGCCCTTACAATAGAGGCAACGTGCCCCACCTCAAACCCTCTTATGCTCACAATGTTCTGATTTTGCAAAGCGCCCATCTCGTCAAACCTAACGAGTATCACATTGCTCGCTCCGCTTTCATTCCTCCACACCGCGAAAACCAAATATAAAATTAATAGCAAAGCTACCGCTATGGTTATATTGCCTAAAGCTTTATATCTAAACATTTTTTGCCGATGGAGTTTTTCTTTTGGCTAATAGCACTGCGCTCACCATCGCGGAAAGCAGAATAAAACCCGTGATTTCAAAAAGGATAAAATATCCGCCACTTATTCCCGCAAGTTCTTCTTTTCTGGAACTGATATCAAACAGATGCTCAGAAACTGCGGCAACGCTTCCATTTATAGATGTTATATCCTCTTGCAAATTCACGTTGCAATACACCGCGAGCAAAAGCAACGCCCCCGAAAGAACAGCCAAAACAGAGCATATACCCAGCTTATCCATTCTAGGCAACTTTGTATCTTTTGCTCCGTTCAGCACCATAATCACAAACACAATCAACATCATAATTGCGCCTGCATAAACCAAAATTTGCAAAACGCCCAAAAACGTGCTGTGGACAAGGGTGTAAATACCCGCCAGCGAAAGCATATTGAGCACAAGGGCCATTGCACCGTTTATAGGATGCTTAGATACCAACAAAGCGGATGCACTGACTAAACAAATCGCCGCAAATAGAAAAAAACAAATTGTCGCGAACATATAAGAAAAATATAGTAAATGCGTTAAACGTATTTCACCACAAACTTCTCCCGTGAGCTGTGCACAAAAGAGGTTTCTCCGGTGTCCATCCTTATTGCATCAACTGGGCACGCTTCTACGCAAAGACCGCAGAACACGCACGCCAAATAATCCACCTCAAAGCGAACCGCCTTTTTTTCCACCAGTCCGTTTGGGGATTCACCTGCATCAACCTTTATGCAGCGGGCAGGGCAAGCGGCGGCACACATTCCGCAGGCAACGCAACGGGTGGAGCCATCTGTTCTTTTTAACAGGCGATGCTTGCCCCTATAGTTTTCCGGGATTGGCGGTTTTATGGTGGGGTATGGAATGGTGGGCAGAGTTTCGTATTTAAAAAGCCCGCGCAAAAAATGCCTGAGCGTGGTGTATAAACCGCGAATAGCTTCGGGTATATAAGAACGTATCCAAAGCGTTTTTTCGGGATGTTTAACCACTCGCGGCATATTTTTTACCACCTAAAGTGTGCAAATGCTTTATTGGCTTCTGCCATTTTATGAGTATCAATTTTTTTGCGAACCGCACCGCCTTCATTGTTTTTTGCGGCAACAAGCTCGGCTGCTAAACGCAGAGCCATATTCTGCTCATTTCTTTTGCGAGCCGCCATCAAAAGCCAGCGAAGCGCAAGAGCCTTGGCGCGGTCTGGGGCAACTTCAATGGGAACTTGATAATTTGCTCCACCAACCCTGCGAGTTTTAACCTCCACGTGAGGCTTGATGTTTTCAAGGCACAGGTGAAATTTGTCCATAATGGATTCAGAGCCGGAAATTTTTTTATTCATCTCTTCAAGAGCGGTATATACAATTCGCTCGGCTATGGTTTTTTTCCCTTCTTTAAGAACAACGCCAACTAATTCTGTTATCAGAGTAGAATTAAAACGAGGGTCTGGCAAAATCGAGCGATGTATTGACTTTCTTCTTCTAGACATATATTTCTCCTATTTCTTTGCGCCCTTTGCGGCGGCGGCCGCAGCTGCTTTCTTCTTTACGCCATAGCGTGAACGAGCCTGTTTACGACCGTTCACAGCTTGGGTATCAAGCGTTCCGCGAATTATGTGATAGCGAACACCGGGCACATCTTTAACACGGCCACCGCGTATCAGCACAATGGAATGTTCTTGCAGGTTATGACCCTCACCTGGTATGTAAGCCGTAACTTCCATTTTATTGCTCAAACGCACACGGGCAATTTTACGCAAAGCGGAATTGGGCTTTTTAGGTGTTGTGGTATAAACACGGCTGCAAACGCCGCGTTTTTGGGGGCAGGCTTTAAGCGCTGGAGCGGTTGTACGGTTTTTAACCTTCTCACGACCAAGGCGCACTAATTGTTGAATGGTTGGCACTCTAGATTCTCCTAAATGCTAGTTTTAATATAGTTTTTTTTAACAAGGCTTTATACAATTTCATCGTCTATATCCTCAAAATCATCCTCAGAAAAAGAGTTACCGCGGGGATTTTCCGCAGAAGTCTCGTCTTTCACGTCGGAATCCTTTACTTCTATGTTGCGCAAGTACAAAGCTCCCGTTCCGGATGGTATTAAACGACCCATTATAACATTTTCCTTTAAGCCCAGCAATTTGTCTTTTGAACCGGATATGGTGGCTTTTGTCAACACCTTGGTGGTTTCTTGGAAAGAAGCGGCTGCTATAAAGCTATCCATAGCAAGAGCAGCTTTTGTTATGCCGAGCAACAACGGAGCTGCCTCGGCAATTTCCTTGCCCTCGTCCTGCAATCTGCTGTTCTCCAAGCGAAGGTCTATTCTAGAAACATCTTCACCCGTCAAGAACCTAGATTCACCTGGATTGGTGACAGTCACCTTTCTCATCATCTGACGAACTATGCACTCTATGTGTTTATCAGAAATGGTAACAGCCTGCAAACGATAAACCGCCTGAATTTCGTCAACGAGATGCCTCTGCAATTCCTCTTCTCCCAGAATGTGCAGAATATCCATCAAGTTTGTGGAACCTTCGGTTATGGCTTGCCCTTTGCGAACTTTATCACCCTCATGAATAAAGAGATGTTTCCCGTGCGGTACCATAATCTCTTCTTCGGCATGTTCGTTTTTGATTATCACTATCTGCCCGGAACTCTTCTCCGCACCAAAAGCCACAACACCGTCAACATTGGCAAGTATCGTGGAATTTTTTGGCTCACGAGCTTCAAACAGTTCGGCTACTCGTGGCAAACCACCGGTGATATCCTTTGTTTTACCAACTATACGAGGCAATTTAGCTATGGTTTGACCGCTCACAATTACATCGCCGCTGCGAACGGTTAAAATTGCGCCATCTGGCAAAAAGAAATGGCCTGCAACCGAGTTGTTATCCACAACATTTACAGAGGCACGTTTGCGCCCTCTTTTGTCGTTGATTATTGTCCAAGTCTCTATGCCAGTTGTTTCATCAACCTTTGACAAGTAGGTTGTTTTTTCAATAAAATCCAAAAGCTGAATTTTACCAGCAACCGTGCTTATAATCGGGCTGTTGTAAGGATCCCACTCATAGAGCAGAGTGCCTTTTTTAACTGTATCGCCGTTTTTCACTTTGAGCGTTGCGCCATAAGGAATTTGCCAGCGACCGCGGTTAATGCCGTTTGTATCTATGAGCACGAGTTCTGCCATACGGCTTATCTCAAGGTCTGAACCTTTATATTCTATTTCATCGCTATTTTCAAGGGAAATTTTGCCATCCACAATAGCCTTTTTATTGTTGTCAACCGTTATGCGGCTGGACGCACCACCTATGTGGAAGGTACGGAGAGTAAGCTGCGTACCAGGTTCGCCAATGGATTGGGCTGCCAAAACGCCAACCGCCTCGCCTAAGTCCACCAAACGGCCAGAAGCCAACATTCTACCATAGCACTTTGCGCAAACGCCAAGAGGAGAATTGCAAGTGAGCACGGAGCGCACGGCAACTTCTTCTATACCGGCATCCATAATTTTTGGGATATGTTTTTCCTCTATCATCTCACCTTTAGAAACCAATAGGGCATCGGTCACGGGGTGCTTAATATCTTTAAGAGAAATGCGGCCAAGAATACGCTCGCCAAGGGGCTGAACAATGCTGTCGCCATCTTTTGAAGCAGAACATACAATGCCCTTAACAACAAGGCGAATAGACCCTTTAACGCCGGAATCTATTATCTCTTTTAGCTTTGAATTATTTATGGCAGCACCAGCGGCAACTATAGTTTTCCCATCTTTCCCGAGAATAGCTTTTTCCGTGGGAACGCCGAGAACTTTTTTACCGAGCTGTTCATAATTTATAGCATCTATGAATTTTATCCCGACAAACATCACTTTGCGCAAAACTTCTTTTTCAAGTTCTTCGCCTTTGTTCACCAAAACTTCTTTGCTTGCAGGGTTTAAAATTTCGTCTGCGGCTACATAGCCTTTTAATCTCTTTGCAAAATTGCCAAGCCCTTCGGAAGTATCTTTTACACGTTCGTAATACTCAACGGACACCCGTTCAGGGACAATATCTATTTTGCAGCAGTCCTCTTCGGTTATAACCAAATTTTGCGCAACGTCCACCAAGCGGCGAGTTAGGTAACCAGCGTCCGCGGTTTTCAGAGCCGTATCGGATAGACCTTTACGCGCTCCGTGCGTGGAAATAAAGTATTCCAAAGAATTCAAACCTTCGCGGAAGCAACTCGTAATTGGGTTTTCTATAACCTCGTGCTCGCCGATTTTCCTGGTTGGCTTTTGCATCAAACCGCGCATTCCAGAGAGCTGTTTAATCTGTTCCCTTGAACCACGAGCGCCGGAATCCGCCATCATGAACAGAGGGTTAAAGCCGTCTCTGTCGCCTGAGAGCAAATCCCATTGCTTAATAGCCATATCATTGGTCACGCCAGACCATAAATCAATTATTTGGTTATAGCGTTCGCCGTCCGTGACCGCGCCTTGGTCGTATAGGTCTCTTATTTCATTGGCTTTTTTTGTGGCCTCGTCAAGCAAGGATTGCTTCTCCGGTGGAATAACCATCTCGGCTATAGCCACGGAAGAACCCGCTTTTGATGCCCATCTATAACCCAAATCCTTTAATGAATCCAAGTAGTCAACCGTCACGTGGTTGCCGCTTCTGCGGTATAAATCATCAACCGACCTTGAAATTACTTTTTTGGAGAAGGTGTCGTCTGCATAGCCCAAAATGTTTGGAACAGCTTGGTTTAAAATAACCCTTCCAACCGAAGTTTTTATGCGGCTGTCCTCTTTCAATGTTAGGAATTCAACCTTTACGCCAGCTTTTGCTACTACCTCTTCGCCAATTTCATTTTCGCATTTTGTGTCGTAGTCCAAAGCGCCGCGGTAAAGTTTGCGACCCTTGTTCAAACGGAGTTTTACGCTCGCGTTCAAATCCACAATGCCGTTTTCATAAGCCTGAATCACCTCTTGGTCGCTACCAAAAGCCATCCCCTCGCCTTTTACATTGGGGCGCACTTTTGAGAGATAGTAAAGGCCAAGCACTATGTCTTGAGATGGAACAGCCAAAGGCTGCCCGGATGCCGGATGCAAAATGTTATTGGAAGAGAGCATCAAAACTCTACATTCTAACTGTGCTTCAAAAGAGAGCGGCAAATGCACCGCCATTTGGTCACCGTCAAAATCTGCGTTGAACGCTGCGCAAACAAGAGGATGCAACCGTATGGCGGAACCTTCTATCAATTTTGGATAAAAAGCCTGTATGCCCAAACGATGCAAAGTTGGCGCACGGTTTAGCATAACCGGATGATCTTTTATTATAGGCTCAACTATATCCCATACCTTTGGATCTTCTGAATCTATGATTTTTTTAGCGTGGCGAACCGTATTGGCAAGACCTTCTTCACCCATAATCTTGCGAACTATAAACGGTTTGTAAAGTTCCAACGCCATTCTTTTTGGCAATCCACATTCGTGCATTTTTAGCTCAGGGCCAACAACTATAACGGAACGACCTGAATAATCAACGCGCTTTCCCAGCAAGTTCATGCGGAAACGTCCCTGCTTGCCTTTTAACAACTCGGAGAGGGATTTCATCTTCTCTTTCTTTTTAGCCTTTGGATCGCTATCAAAAAGATTATCCACAGCTTCTTGCAACATTCTCTTTTCATTGCGTAAAATTATATCCGGTGCACGTGCATCAATCAATTTTTTAAGGCGGTTGTTGCGGTTTATAACCCTTCTATAAAAATTGTTCAAGTCCGAAGTTGCAAAGCGGCCACCATCCAATTGCACAAGGGGGCGCAAATCCGGCGGAATAACCGGAAGAACATCTAAAATCATCCATTCGGGTTTATTGGGGGATTTTTTAAACGCTTCAATGAATTTAAGGCGTTTTAGAGCTTCTTGCTTTACGCTTTTTGAACCGTTGTTCTTTGCATCCGCAGACAATTCTTTGGAAAGCTCATCTAAATTCAAATTCGACTCGCCTAAAACTTTTCTTATAGCCACGGCACCCATTTCAGCTACAAAATTTATCCCTTCTTTTTTGGCATCTTCAAAATCTTCTTCTGTTATTATCTGGTTCTTTTTGAATTTTGAATTACCCTGGTCTATAACTATATATTGCTCATAGTATATAACCCTTTCCAAATCTTTTACGGAAACTCCCAGCAAATTTCCTATTATGCAGGGTTGATTTTTGAAAAACCAAATATGAGCTATTGGAATTGCAAGCTCAATGTGCCCCATGCGTTCACGGCGAACTTTGGAATTTGTAACTTCAACTCCGCAGCGGTCGCATATAACGCCTTTAAAACGCTGCTTTTTATATCTGCCGCAGTTGCATTCCCAGTTTTTATAGGGGCCAAAAATCTTTTCACAGAACAAGCCGTCTTTTTCCGGCTTAAAAGACCTATAATTCATAGTTTCGGGCTTGGTGACCTCGCCGTAAGACCATTCGCGAATAGTTTCGGGGTTGGCTAGCTGTATGGAAATCTCAGCTACGCTTTTATTTGAACCGTTGAATTCTTCAAGCATTTTCTGCCTCCGATACTTTAATATCCAAACCCAAAGAGCGGAATTCGCGCACCAAAACTCGGAAACTTTCCGGAGTTCCAGATGCAGGCGGATTTTCACCCTTAACTATTGCATCGTAAATTTTATTTCTACCAATAACATCATCGGATTTAACGGTGAGCAATTCCTGCAACGTGTATGCCGCACCATAAGCTTCCAATGCCCAAACTTCCATTTCTCCAAATCTCTGACCACCGGAGTGCGATTTTCCGCCGAGAGGCTGCTGAGTCACAAGTGCATAAGGGCCTGTGGAACGAGCGTGTATTTTATCCTCAACCAAATGGTTGAGCTTTAACATATACATAGTTCCAATAGTCACATCGTTCAAGAAAGGCTCGCCAGTGCAGCCATCGTAAAGCGTTGCTTTGCCGGTTATGCCACCTTTTTGAATGTCTCTCCCGTGCTTTTGCTTAAACTCTTTTTTCTCCTCTTCTGTCCAGGAACTTTCGGAAACCTTGACAACTGGATTTGCGATATAGGCTCTTTTGAGTTCTTTTTCTATGTCGCTGAAAGAAACTCCGTTGAACACAGGAGTTTCCACATGCAAACCGAGCGCGATAGCAGCCCAACCCAAATGCACTTCCAAAACCTGCCCCACATTCATACGAGACGGAACACCAAGCGGATTCAAAAGTATTTGAACCGGACGGCCATCTTCAGTGAAGGGCATATCTTCAATGGATACCACTTTAGACACAACGCCTTTGTTTCCGTGGCGGCCTGCCATTTTATCGCCTATGGTTAGGCGACGTTTTTTGGCTATGTAAACTTTAACAACCTTGAATACACCGGGTTTAAGTTCATCGCCCTTGTTCACCTTATCTATCTCTTTTTCTTTTAAATCATTCAGTTCTGATATACGGCGGTTTGTTATGTTGAGCAAAGAGTTGACCTCTTCTTGAACAAGAGCTTCATCGCAGAACACAGAACCAGAAGCGAACTGTGAAAAATCCGTTTTTTCCAAAAGTTCCTTAGTCCACTTTTTGCCAGCGGTAACAACAATTTCGTTTGTTATGCCATTGCGAACATCACCGCTTGTTTTATCCAAGAGCAAGCGCATAAGTTCCGGATGGCGCGCTTCTTCTATCATCTTCACCTTTTCGGAAAAATCGGTAGCTATTGTGCGTATTTTAGCAGCAAGCTCTTCACGCAGTTTTAATTCTTCATCTTTTAATTTTGCCTGTTCTCTGCGCTGAAACACGTGGGTATCTACCACTATGCCTTTAACGCCGCTCGGAACACGCAACGAAGAATCACTTACATCACCGGATTTTGAACCGAAAATTGCACGGAGCAATTTTTCTTCTGGAGTTAGTTCGGATTCGCCTTTTGGCGTAACCTTCCCCACCAAAATATCACCGGGGCGAACTTCCACTCCTATGCGAACTATGCCATCTTCGCCGAGCTGGCTACGGTCTTTTTCGCTGACGTTGGGAACGTCTCTGGTTATTTCCTCTTTGCCGCGCTTAGTCTCTCTGACCTCAATTTCATATTCTTCAATATGTATGGAGGTGAATGTATCTTTAATGGCCAATTCTTCGGAAATTATTATAGCATCTTCGTAGTTGTAACCCTTCCACGGAAGGAATGCAACGCGAATATTTTTGCCAAGCGCAAGTTCGCCATTATCGGTGGAAGCACCATCTGCCAAAACATCGCCCGCTTTTATTTTATCTCCCATTTTACAAATGGGTTTTTGGTTTATGCAAGAATCCTGATTGGAACGCTCAAATTTTCTGAGGTCGTAAATATCGTGTGAAGGCGAACCTATGGTTTCGTAATTTTCGTTTCCTCTTTCTCTCAAAACTTCTATGCGAACAGCATCTACATAAGTCACAACACCACTGTTCTTTGCCCTTATCAAAGTTCCAGAATCAAGAGCAACTTTATTTTCCAAACCGGTTCCAACAATAGGAGCTTCTGAACGGAGTAGTGGCACAGCTTGCCTCTGCATGTTAGAACCCATAAGCGCACGGTTTGCATCATCGTGTTCCAAGAATGGGATTAAACCCGCCGCAACAGACACAATCTGCATGGGCGAAACGTCCATCAAATCTATCCTTTGAGTTTCCACATCCTCTACGGATATATCCTTTATATTCGGCAAACTTGGGAAATCACCCTCTGCCCTGACCAAAACAAAATCGTTTGTGAATCTTTTTGTAGCAGGGTCTAAAATAGTGCTTGCCGGAGCAATTCTATAATGATCTTCTTCGTAAGCTGTTAAGTAAACAATCCAGTCAGAAACAACCATTTGTATAGTTAGGCTTTGTTGTACCCAATCCGCTTTGGGCTTGGACTCGCCTTTTTTATATGTGCCAACAGTGACTCCGTTTTTGATTATTGTACTTTCGTTTCCAAAATCAAATTCAAAACTCTTGTTGCAGAACATATCAAAAAGTTCCAACTGCCTGCCTGAGAATTTTTTGCGAGTGTTTTTTATCTCGTTTTCGTTCAATTCGGTTTGGGTCAAGAGCTGCTGATTTATGCTGCCAAAAAAACTCTTCATTATGTTGGCATGCCATTTTGCCTCTGGGAATTCACAAGTTTTGCCGGAATCGTCCTTAAAGGGCAGCAAACCCACTATTCTGTAAGGGGTTTCTATAAAACCAAAGCGATTTACTATGGAGAATGTGGCGAGCGAGTTTATCAAACCGATGTTCGCACCTTCTGGTGTTTCTATTGGGCACAAGCGGCCGTAGTGAGAATGATGAACGTCGCGCACTTCCAAGCCTGCCCTGTCTCTGGACAAACCGCCAGGGCCAAGAGCGGAAATTCTGCGTTTGTTGGTAAGCTCGGAAAGCGGATTTATCTGATCCATGAACTGCGAGAGCTGGCTGGAACCGAAGAATGCGGCAACCATGCTGTTCACGGTTCTTGAATTTATGAGTTCCGTTGGTGTTAAAACTCCTTCTCTTTCGCGAGAGGAAAAACTTTCCCTAACGGAACGGAGCATACGGCTTATGCCTATGGATATTTGGTTTGCAACCAATTCGCCAACGGAGCGGATACGGCGATTTCCCAAGTGGTCAATATCATCTAGGGAATAGCCTTCCTCGGCGTTGTATAAACCTATCATGTAGCGAATAACGCTTATAAAATCGTCTGTTGTGAGCGTCATAACTTCCCCAGACGGTATATTTGCCTGTTGTTCTGCGTTCACATAAACTTTTGAGTTCAAGCGGTAGCGGCCTATTTCGCCTATCTCGTAGCGGCGATGGTCAAAGAAAAGACCGTTGAAATGAACCTTTGCAACAGCTGCGTCCACGCGGTCTTGTTGTTGCTTTGTGGTTTGGTAAATGCGTTCCATTGCGCCTTCGCCGTCTTTGGATATATCATTTGCCAAAGTATTGTGTATTAAATTATCCTCTTCTAAATTTTCCTTTATCACATTAATTTCGCTTATGCCAGCATCGAGCAATTTTTGGCAAGTGTCTGCAGTCAAAACTGTATTTGCAGAAGCTATCACTTCGCCGTCTGAATTTACAACATCTTTGAAAAGTACTCTGTTAGAGAGTGCTGTAAAACATTCTTCGCTCGCATTCAATTCAGTTTTTTCACCGGTATGGAAAAGCGCTAAAATCTGTTCGTTTGTCTCGTAGCCAATGGCGCGCAAAAGAACCGTTGCTGGCAATTTCTTTTTGCGGTCTATGAGCATATAGAGAATATCATTTTCTGTGTTAAATTCAAGCCAAGAACCCCTGTTGGGTATAATGCGGCTCTGATAAATCATTTTACCGCTCGGAAGTTGTTCGGAATCAAAGCTCACACCCGGAGAACGGTGTAGCTGGCTTATAACAACTCGCTCGGCGCCATTTATTATAAAAGTGCCATTTTCGGTCATAATGGGCAAATCGCAAAAGAACACGTCGTTCGCAACTTGGTCTTGCAATTTTTTCTCTTCGCCGTCTTCCTTAAAAGTCTGCAACTCCAGATGAACTATCAAAGGGCGAGAATAAGTTACCCCGCGTTCCCTGCATTCCCTAACGGAATATCTGGGCATAGACAAAGTGTAGTGGCTGTAGCGTAAAACCAAAAGTCCTTTTGCATCGGACGTGGGAAAAGCATCGCGGAACACGCGCTCCAATCCCTCGTTGCGCCTATCCTTTGCAGGAATCCCTGCTTGCAAAAAACGTTCGTAAGAAACCTTTTGCATTTCCAAGAGATCTGGCAACTCCAAACGGAACTCATTAGATGAATAGGATTTCCGTTTTATCATGGATAACCTCGACTTAAAAAAGATTTATGTACGCCTACGCACTCGCGTAAGCTATTCGAACATGTATTTTTGCTATAGGCACGCATTATTTCAGCGTGACCTTTGCTCCGGCGTCTTCTAGCTCTTTCTTCAGCTTTTCAGCTTCAGCTTTGGCAACGCCTTCTTTCACAGGCGAGTTACCTTTGTCTACCAAATCTTTTGCTTCCTTGAGTCCGAGACCAGGAACAGCAGCGCGTAGAACTTTAATCACATTTAGTTTCTGTGCTCCGCCATCTACCAACACAACATCAAACTCTGTTTTTTCTTCAGCAGCTCCGCCGCCGCCACCTGCCGCAGGAGCAGCCATAACAACTGCACCACCGCTGGCAGCTTCAAGACCATGAGTCTCTTTAAGGTAATCAGCCAATGCTTTTGCTTCTAAAAGCGTGAGGGCAACAATTTGGTCGCCTAGTGTTTTGACATCTGTAGCCATAGGATT
>JAITFO010000043.1 GCA_031281265.1 Candidatus Fibrimonadaceae bacterium | reverse complement strand
CAGGGATAGTAATGCTCGTTTTAATATTCATTGTTTCTCTTGTTTTTTCTAAACAACTGACAAAGACAATTAATAAGGCTATAGTTCTTATTGACAAGATAGCCAAAGGCGATATGACGTATAGGCTTGAGGTTACAAAAGACGATATTGGCGAAATGGCAAGGCATTTCAATAAGCTGATGGATAACCTTCACGGGTTTATGAAAAAAGTGGTGGGTAATGCGTCAAGCCTTAACGTGGCATCCGACAATCTTTTCAACGTTAGCAACCAAGTAGCGAAAGCTGCGGACGAGAGTGCATCTCAGAGCGCAAACGCGTCTAGTACAACCGAGAGTGTATCATTAAACATAAACGAGATGGCAAGTGGAGCAGAAGAAGCCTCGGTAAGCGCTGATGAGGTAGCCAAAGCAGTGGATAAGGTTTCAACAAACATCAACGTAATGGCAAGTGGGGCTGAAAAAGCCTCGGTAAATGTTGCCGAGGTTGCTAAAGAAGTAGGTCAGGTTTCAACAAATATAAAAGTTATGGCAAACGCCGCCGAAAAAGCCTCTATGAACGCAAACGAGGTAGCTGGAGCTGCAGAGCTGATGAGTACCAATATGAACACTATAGCATCCGCGATAGATGAGATGAGCGCGAGCATAAGTGAAATATCCAGCAATGCTGAAGGTGCACGCAAAATAGCCGAAGATGCCTCGAACCACTCCCAAGAAGCTACCGAAGTTATGAGCAAGCTAGGTATTGCTGCCAAGGAGATAGGGCAGGTGACCGAAGTCATAAAAAGGATAGCGGACAAGACTAATCTTCTCGCCTTGAACGCTACTATTGAAGCAGCAACTGCAGGTGAGGCTGGCAAAGGCTTTGCTGTTGTTGCTAATGAAATCAAAGAGCTTGCGAACCAAAGCGCGAGGAGTGCAGACGACATATCGCGCCGCATAGAGGGCATTCAGTTGAGTACCAACGAAGCTGTAAAGACTATAAAAAATATTTCTGGCATTATTGCGAATGTAAACGAGAGCGTGGAATCCATCTCCAACCACGCTGTTCAGCAGACCAAGGCGAGTAACGAAATAGCGAGCAATGTTGCGCAAGCAAATACAGGTGCTAAACGCGTAGCTGAGTCTATGGGCGAGGTGGCTAAAGAAAATAAGAGTATAGCTGACAACGCATCGCAGGCTAATTCCAGCATAGAGATTGTGTCTAAATCCATAAACGATGTGGCCAAAGGCAGCAAAGATATTGCCCAGGTTGCATCACAGGCTAATGCCAGTATAGTGAAAGTATCCAAATCTATAAATGGGGTAGCCCACGGTAGCAAGGAAATTGCCCGCAACGCGGGTGAGGCAGCCAATGGTGCCAGAGTGGTTAGCCAAAGCGTGACGAGCATAGCCAATGGAGCCAAAGACAGCGCTCAAGGCGCAAAGCATATAAGCCATAACGCTGGCGAGCTTGCTAAAATAGCGGGTGATTTGAAAAATGTTCTGAGCCAGTTCAGGGTGTAACTCCGCTCAATGAGCGGAGTATCTTTACAGCTTCGCTAAATCTTCATACTGCTTCCACTTTTCGTCCACAAAGGTTTGCAATCTGTTTGCAAGTTCCTCTGCTGCGGCAGGGTTGGAAGCGGTTAGCATTTTATAGCGATTCTCGGTGTAGATATAATCCTTGACTTTTATAGAAGGGGCTTTTGAATCCAAGACAAAGGGATTTTTGCCCTCTTCCATGTTTGCCGGAATGTAGCGGAATAAGGGCCAGTAGCCGCTATCCACAGCCATTTTCTGCTGGTTAAGCATATGGCGCATATCCTTTATGCCGTGCGATATGCAAGGGGAGTAGGCGAGTATCAGAGACGGCCCGTTGTGGGCTTCTGCCTCGCGGAACACCTTTATGGTATGGACATCGTTTGAACCCATAGCAACCCTGCCCACATAAACATTTCTGTAGCTCATGGCTATTAAACCCAAATCCTTTTTTGGAGCGCGTTTGCCGCTTGCCGCAAACTGCGCCACAGCCGCCAAGTTTGTGCTTTTGCTAGCCTGCCCGCCCGTATTGGAATAAACCTCGGTATCCAAAACGAGTATATTCACATTTTCACCGCTTGCAAGAACGTGGTCTAAGCCGCCATAGCCAATATCATAAGCCCAGCCATCGCCACCCATTATCCACACGCTCTTATGCACTAGGTAATCCGCAATGGATATGAGTTTTGCAGCAATAGGGCTTTTAACGCCTTTCAAAATTTCCTTTAATTTCTCAACATTTTTTCTTTGGGCGGCAATGCCCGCTTCGTCTATTTGGCTTTGCTCTTTTATGGCTTTTGCTAAGTCCGCTGGGACTTCGCTGATTTGCTCTAGAAGTTCTTGAGCTTGTTTTGCGTGCTGGGTTATTGCCAATCTAAAACCTAGCCCGAATTCCGCATTGTCTTCAAATAGGGAATTGCTCCAAGCGGGGCCTCTGCCTTCTTTGTTTTTTGCCCAAGGCGTGGTTGGCAAATTTCCGCCGTAAATGGAGGAACAACCGGTTGCATTTGCAATGATCATTCTGTCGCCAAATAATTGTGAAGCTAAACGCACATAAGGGGTTTCGCCGCAACCTACGCACGAGCCGCTGAACTCAAACAGAGGTTCCAAAAGCATAGCGTTTTTGACCAGCTTTGGGTCTATTTTTGTTCTGTCCGCTTCCGGTATGTTCACAAAGAAGTCCCAGTTCTTGCTCTCTTTAACGGCTACTTCTGCCTGTGGAACCAAATTGATGGATTTTTTCTTTGGGTCTGCTTTATCTTTGGTGGGGCAGGCTTCAACGCAAACTCCGCAACCGGTGCAATCGTAAGGGCTAACCTGAACGGTGTATTTAATATCGCCGTCTAATTTAAAGCCTTTGCCGGGTAAACTCTTAAAGCCCTCTGGAGCACCAGAGAGAGCAGACGCATCGTAGGCTTTGGTGCGAATTGCGGCGTGTGGGCAAACCATTGCGCATTTTCCGCATTGAATACAGATATCCGCACCCCAAATAGGAATTTCCAGAGCTAAGTCGCGTTTTTCATATTTGGATGTCGCGGTGGGGAAAGTTCCATCCACAGGCATTGCGGATACAGGAAGTTCATCGCCGTAACCATCTATAATCCTTGCAGTTACGGAAGTCAAGAATTTATCGGTTGTGCCTATCAGGGCTGGCCTGAATGTCTTTGTTGCCGTAACGGAAGCTGGGATTTTAACCTCGTGCAGGTTCGCAAGCGTTTTGTCCACCGCATCCCAATTCTGTTTTACAATATCCTCGCCTTTCTTTAAATAGCTCTTTTTAATGAAATCTTTGATATGGCTAATAGCCTCGTCTTTTGGCAAGATTTTGCTTATCGCAAAGAAGCAAGTTTGCATTATTGTATTTATGCGCCGCCCCATTCCGGTCTCGTGGGCAACCTTGTAGCCATCTATAACATAGACACTCAGCTTTTTATTTATAATCTGTTCCTGAACCTCTTTTGGGAAAGTGCCCCAGGCTTCGTCTGCGGATGCCTGAGTGTTCAATAGGAACACCGCATTTGGTTTTGCATAACGGAGCATATTTATTTGGTCTAAGTGCGGAGTGTGGTGGCAAGCGACAAAATCCGCTTGGTTCAGCTCAATTAGGTATGGCGCGTGTATAGGCTCTTTTCCAAAGCGCAAATGCGAAGTTGTGCCGCTGCCGCTCTTTTTGGAATCGTAAACGAAGTAGCCCTGAGTGTAATTGTCCGTGTATTCGCCAATTATCTTGATGGAGTTTTTGTTTGCGCCAACCGTGCCGTCTGCGCCCAAGCCATAGAACATAGCCTGGAATAATTTTTTTTCCAAACGGAAGGATTCATCCAATTTAAGGCTTGTGTGGCCAACGTCGTCATTTATGCCAACCGTAAAGCGGGTTATGGGATTTGCGCTTGCGGCATTGTCCAAAACGGCCTTTGCACAGGCTGGGGTGAAGTCCTTTGAGGCAAGCCCATAGCGGCCTGCTACCACCTTTGGTAATGGGCGTGAACCGCTCATAGCAGCCTCGGAAACCGCAGCTACAACATCCAAGAAAAGCGGCTCGCCAGCAGAACCAGGTTCTTTGCAGCGATCCATAACTGCTATATTTTTCACGGACTTAGGAATAGCTTCTAAAAATTCTTTTACCGGGAATGGCCTGTATAGATGAACATTTAACATTCCAACTTTTTGCCCTTTGCTCGCCAAAAGTTCAACCGTTTCACGCACGGTTGCGGCGGCAGAACCCATTACTACAATTACGGTTTCCGCGTCTGTGGCACCGGTATAGTCAACCAGTTTATAGTTGCGCCCGGTGAGCTTGCCGAGCTTATCCATATACTCCTGCACTATCGCTGGGGTAGCTGTGTAAAAGGGATTTACGGTTTCCCTGCCTTGGAAATAAACATCGGGGTTTTGGGCTGTGCCGCGTAAAACCGGGGTGTCTGGGGTTAAAGCCCTTGCGCGGTGCGCGGCTACAAGATTCTCGTCTATGAGTTCTTTGATTGTTTGCTCTGGGAGTTCCTCTATTTTCATTATCTCGTGAGAGGTGCGGAAGCCGTCAAAAAAGTGTATAAAGGGGACGCGGGATTTAAGGGTTGCGGCGTGTGCCACCAGGGCAAGGTCGTGAGCCTCTTGAACATTGCTGGAAGCGAGCATCGCAAAGCCGGTTTGTCTGCAAGCCATTACATCTGAATGGTCGCCAAAAATGGAGAGACCTTGCATTGCAAGCGCACGGGCGCTAACGTGGAACACCGTAGGGGTTAATTCGCCCGCAATTTTAAACATATTTGGAATCATCAAAAGCAAGCCCTGAGATGCCGTGAAAGTGGTTGTAAGCGCACCAGCTTGAAGCGAGCCGTGAACCGCGCCAGCAGCTCCGCCTTCCGACTGCATTTCAACAACTCTTGGAACCTGCCCCCATATATTCTTTTTGCCCTGAGCGCTCCAGGTATCGCAGAATTCCGCCATTGGAGTAGAGGGGGTTATGGGGTAGATGGCAACAACTTCGCTGACTTTGTGCGCAACCCTTGCGGTCGCCTCGTTGCCTTCAACGGCAATCATGCTTTTTGACATAATGACTCCAAGAAAGTAAAAATTTTTGTACAATGTAGAAAATTTTTCTTTACCATTTTTCTATATTCCCCCTACGCCGCTCGGATGGTGGAATGGTAGACACTGGGGACTTAAAATCCCCTGATCGCAAGGTCGTGCGAGTTCAAGTCTCGCTCTGAGCATTACTATGAAGAGTCCTGTAGATAAATGCGTTCTCGCCTATTCAGGCGGTTTGGACACATCTGTGATAATTCCCTGGCTTATAGAGAATTACGGGTGTGAGGTTGTGGCTTTTGCTGCGGATTTGGGTCAAGGTGATTGCGATGCCAAGGCTTTGAAAAAGAAAGCCATTGCAAGCGGTGCCTCCAAATGTTATGTGCTGGATTTGCGCAAGGAGTTCCTGGAGGATTATGTGTGGCCTACCATGAGAGCCGGAGCAAAATACGAAGGCACCTATCTCTTGGGAACCTCATTTGCAAGGCCCTTGATAGCAAAGCACCAAGTGCTCATAGCTCAAAAAGAGAGAGCGGATGCCGTAGCTCACGGAGCCACAGGCAAAGGAAACGACCAAGTTCGCTTTGAGCTGACATACATGGCTTTAGACCCTCGCTTAAGAGTCATCGCTCCTTGGAAAGACCCAAAATGGAGAATACGCAGCAGGGAAGAAGCCATAGACTATGCGGAGAAAAGGCGCATTCCCCTGAGCGGAATTTCAAAAAAGAAGATATATTCCGAAGACGGAAATTTGTGGCATCTCTCGCACGAAGGCGGAATTTTGGAATATCCCGGAAAAGAGCATAATTACGATATGCTAAAGCTCTCCAATACCTTTGAGAAAGCCCCTAACAAACCGGAACATGTTAAGATAACCTTTGAAAAGGGAAATCCAGTTGCGTTAAACGGCAAAAAGATGGATGCTGTGGCTCTGCTAACAGAGTTGAACAAAATAGGCGGCAAGCACGCTTGCGGGTTGCTAGACATTGTTGAGAACAGGCTGGTTGGGCTTAAGAGCAGGGGAGTTTACGAAACACCCGGCGGAACGCTTTTATACAAAGCGCACGAACTTTTGGAATCCCTCACACTGGATAAGGCAACACTTGCGGAAAAACAAAAGCTCGCTCAGACCTACGCATTTTTGACTTACAACGGTGAATGGTTCACGCCGCTTCGCCAAGCATTGGATGCTTTTGTGAACGAAACTCAAAAAACGGTTACAGGAGATGCTACTTTAAAACTCTACAAAGGGAATATAATCCCCGCCGGAGTCCATAGCCAATTTAGCCTTTACGACCCAGACCTCGGCGGTTTTTCCGATGTGGATTTCTACGATCAGAAAGATGCAACAGGATTCATCCGCTGCTTTGGGCTTCCGCTAAAAACCAGAGGGATGCTTTTGGGCAAAAAAAATCCAGTCAATTTTGGTATTTGATATATGAAAAAACTGCTTTCCATTTTGCTACTGATTGCCCTTGTCCTTGCCGGTTGCGGACAGCAGCAAAAAGCAGTTGTAAACACCGAATCAACAGTCAAGAGCGGTTCATCGAGTTCCGCTGCTCGCGTTGTTGCTAAAACCAGCAGCAGTTCAAAGAAAACAACCGATAAACTTGAAGACACAAAATCGCTCACGGACAGCCGTGATGGCAAACAGTACAAAATAGTTGTCATAGGCACCCAAATCTGGATGGCTGAGAACTTGGGCTATAATGTAATAGGTAGTAAGTGCTATGATAATAAATCTGCCAACTGCGATAAATACGGGAGATTATACAGCTGGTCAGCAGCAACTAAGTCGGCTTGCCCCAAGGGTTGGCATTTGCCTAGCAATGCGGAGTGGGATGTTCTATACCGCTTTGCAGAGGGCACAAACAACACAGATAGCCCTTATGAGAGCAACGTGTCAGGTAAATACCTTAAAACGAAAAGCGGCTGGAATCAAAACGGCAACGGCGAGGACAAATTCGGTTTTTCCGCCATATCTGCTGGCTTTGGCAATCCCGATGGCTATTTCAACTTTGTTGGCAGTAACGGCGTTTGGTGGAGTTCAAGCGAGTACGATGCTTATTACGCCTACAACCGGCACCTGACCTACATCGACGATGGTGCTCATTGGAGCTACAACGACAAAGGCAACTTGTTCAGCGTTCGCTGTTTGAGGGATTAACCAACCTATTAAACTCCTTTCCTCTTTCTTTGTAATTGGCGAATAGGCCAAACGAGGCGCAAGCGGGGGAGAGCAGAATTGCTCCGCTGTCGGGAGTGTTTTCCAAGCACCATTCATAAGCGGTTTGCAGGTTTTCAAAAATTTGCATGGCCGCTTTGCAATTTTCGGTTTGCAGCGATTTTTGCATACGCTCTGCCGTTGCGCCTATTAAAGCAATTCCTTTGAGCAGGTTGTTCTTTGCGAGTTTTTGAGAAAGTTCTGTAAAATCTGCGTGTTTTTCGGAGCCACCTAGTATAATGGTAAACGGCTTGCTCATGGACTCTGCCGCAGACATCGCGGCTTCTGGGCGTGTGGAATACGAGTCGTTGTAAAAATCCAAATTTTTATTTTTGAAAACTTTGCTCCCTATTTTCTGCAAACGGAATTCCAAACTCTCATAGCTCTTTAAATGCTCCATGCAAGCGGAAACGCTCAATCCAAGGGATTGCAAGGCGAGTACAGCCGCCGCCATGTTTTGCAGTTGGTGCACTCCGGTTATTTTGCACTCATCTATGGATAGCGAATGTCCCTCAATTTCTATGCTATTTCCTTTTACATCAAATGCTTTTTTAATCGCTCCGCTCTGATTTGCTATCTGCGTAGCTCCCTCGGAAGCGGCGTTGTAAATGCAGTAATCTCCTCTCTTTTGCCAGCGAACCAGATTGGCTTTTGCATCCCTGTATTGCTCAACGGACGTATGCCAATCCAAATGCTCCGTTGTGGTTTGCAAAACCACGCCTATCTTAGGGGAAATCCCAAGCGTCATGAGCTGAAAAGAGCTCAATTCCAAAATTATCACGGTATTTTTATCATTCAGCAAATCTTTGCATTGCAATAAATCCAAAGCGGGCACTCCGAAATTTCCGCCTATTTTATGCGGAATTTTCAAAGATTCTAGGCAGTGCGCAATCATGGAAACGCAGCTTCCCTTTCCGAGCGTGCCCGTCACCCCGATTATAGGAATATGTGGGTAATCGCGCTGCATTATCTCAAAGAACAGTTCTATTTGGCTGGTGAGTTCCGCTCCTTTTTTTTGGGCATCTAAAATTTCCTTTTGCAATGGATAAACACCCGCCGAGCGGATTATGGTTTTACAGTTTTGCAAATTGTCCAAATAGTTTTCACCGTTGCTCTTGTCAAAGATGGAAATTTCCTTTATGCCGTTTTCCTGCAAAAATTTCAAGGTGCTTTTGCCTTCTACGCCAAAACCTAAAATCCCTATGGGTTCGTTTAGCACAATTATTCCCACTCAATAGTCGCTGGCGGTTTGTGTGTCACATCGTAGAATAACGCTCCGGCATCCGCTTCTTTCAGTTTTTGCCATAAATCGTTTTTCAGCAGGTCTTTGTCTATTTTCGCGAAATCGGCGGTCATGGCTTCTGAGCTGTGCACAGGACGTATAACAATGCAGGGTTTGCCCAAAATTCTGAGCGGCAAAAGAACAACGGGCATTTGCCATATTTTTTTGTATAACCCATTTCTATTCAAAAATTTAAGGCATATATCGTCAAAAATTCTGAGTATATCGAAGTTTTCTTTTGTGCAATACTGCTCCACGGTTGTATAAGGCCCATCCGCAATGCTCCCCACCAGCCATACAGAACGGTTAATTTCCTTGAAACGGTTTATAAGAGAAGTGCTGTACCTTTCCAAAAGCTCCCAAGAGAACTCGTTCTTTATGAGCAAAGGCTGTGCATAAGTCCTCGCATCACCTTGTACTCCTACGCTTTTTATGGGCAAAAGCAGTGCTTCTATGGAGAATTCGTCCAAAGCTTTTTTCAAGGCGGGAATTTCGTCAAGCGTTTTGCCAGCGGTTTTTCCATCACTGCACAACAGACGCACGCCAAGCCCTGGGCCTGGGAATGGGTGCCGCCATATAAACTTTTGCGGTATGCCTAGTTCTTCGCCTAAAACTCGTACCTCATCTTTGTACAAATCCGCCAAAGGCTCTAAAAGCAAGCCCTCTTCTTGCAAATCCAAAATGCCCTGTACTCGGTTGTGGTGGGTTTTTATCAGGTCTGCATTCTCCGTACCACCGCTCTCTATAGTGTCTGGGTAAATTGTACCCTGTGCAACCATCCATTCATCAACTGCTAAAGATAGCCGCATCATCTCATGGTCTTTAATTTGCAAAAAGGTTTCGCCTATTATGTTTCGTTTTTTTTCAGGCTCTATAACCCCATTCAGAGCGGATATAAAATCTTCGCTTGCATCGCACGTCTGCAAATTTTCCATTCCCTCTTCATTGAAATAATCAAAAATCAAATTGCTCTCGTTAAGGCGCATCATCCCGTTGTCTATGTGCAACCCCAAAACTCTTTCGCTGCCAAGCACCCTGTTCAAAAGCACAAACGCAACAGTGGAATCCACACCACCGCTCACCAGCAAAAACACCTTTTTTTCTCCAACCGCCTCGAGTATTTCTTCGGTTATCTGCGGCAGGTAACTCTTTATGTTCCATAATTTTTCGCATTCGCATATATCCAAAACGAAGTTTTTTAAAAGATTGTCACCGTGTTCGGTGTGCTTAACTTCCGGGTGAAACTGTATTCCGTAAATTTTTCTCTCGCTATTTTCAACAGCGGCAAATTCGCAGTCGTCTGTGTTTGCCACTGCCCTGAAACCTTTTGGCAACTTTGAAACGTGGTCGCCGTGGCTCATCCAAACATGGTTTTTCTCCGGGATGTTTTTCAACAAAGGGCTATCACTATTTGAAATCTGCAAATCAGAAATTCCGTATTCATTCACCTTTCCTGGGCTAACCTCTCCGCCCAAACATTGCGCTATGAGTTGGTGCCCGTAGCAAATTCCGAGCATTGGAACGCCCGCATTTAGTATATCTTCATTGAATTGCGGAGCTTCAGGAGAGTAAACGCTTGTTGGGCCACCGCTGAAAATTATGCCTTTTACGTTGCTCAGTTGTTCGATGGGGCAATCGGGGGAAAATATGCGCGTGAAAACGCCAAGTCTTCTAATTCGGTTTGCGATTAAATGGGCGTATTGCCCACCAAAATCCAAAACGGCAATCGTATCCAAGGGTTCTGGGTTCATATTACCGCCGTATAAGGCTCCTCAGCAAAAAGGGATGTGCAAAGGTGAATAGTATCATAGGAGGCAATGATGCTATAACCGAAAATGCCATTAAAAGCTCAGGACGGCTTACCATTTGCCCAACAGCCATTCTTATTCCTACCGGTAAAGTAGCCGTGCTTGAATCTGTTGAGAGAATCCATATAAGCATAATCTCGTCCCATGCGAAAAGGAATATGTAAATGAGGCAAGTTGCGAGTGCTGGGCTAATTGCCGGGATTATCACTTTCCAAAACGCCTTGAACAGCGTGCAACCGTCTAGCATAGCAGACTCTTCTAAACTCTCTGGAATAGCTTTAAACATATTATACATAAATTGCACGGTTAAAGGTAAAAAGAATACTGTATTTACCAGTATTATTGTAGCAAAATTGTTGAACATATGCAGAGAATTTGCCTGTAAAATTACGAATATCACAAAAATCGGGATTAAAAACGGAAGGCTGGAAAGCACTTGCGAAGAGAACACTATTTTTGCAAAGGTATTTTTACCAAAAAATCTGAGACGAGCTATAGCGTAACTCGGAAATATAGCGAGGAGCGTGCAGAGCAGGCTTATGGATATGCTTATGAGCAATGAATTTTTGATAAATGAACCCAGCGGCATAATCAGGGTTATGTCTTGATAATTGCTCAATTGAAGCGTTCTTTTGCCTTTTGGAATGGTGCTTTTTCTAACTGATGAATTTAAATTATTCAAAACTTCCAGCTTTCCATCGTTATAACCTAGCCATTTATAATCTTTTTCGTCTTCGTAGTAGTAGCTTATGAGCGGAGACATTGGTATATGCTTTTTCATCGGTTCGGCTTTGAACTTGCGGAAATCAAATATTATGCTTCCAGTTCCATAACTTATGAGAATCTTGCTATCCGACAACGTTTTGAGATATAAATTTTGTTCATCCAAATAGGGCAGTTCGTATTCGCCAAACATAAAATTATTCGTAACTTTTCCCGCATCAAATTGAATGATGCTGAGCCCAAAGTCATGAGCTACCAGAGCTTCGTAATAAGATATTTGAATTATATTTTGAATAGAAGCATTGGGCAACCCAGTAGCTTCCGTAATCCAAGAGAGCTGGTTTGTTTCGGTATCAAAGATTGCAATACCGGGGAAAAAACCTCCGCGAATACCCATTATAATTTTATCACCAGCAGCTAAAACAGAAAGACCGGAGCTCGCAACCTGGCTAACCCATATATCCTGCCAAGGAAAGTATTTAAAGCGTGATATTTTATTTGGGAATAATTCGGAGAGGCAAAAGCGAAAGAGCAAACGTTTTTCTTTTTCAGTTGTTTTTTTAATTTTGAATAGATTGTGTATTTGCGGGTTAAGCCAGCCGTCCCATTTTTTCCAATAACCGAGAATTGAAGTAAGAGCTTTATTATTCGTCAATATCCAGTTGAGCTGCCCTATAATTTCCTCCGAACGGTAAAATTTAATCCCCGCCAATGTGGATATTGTTGTATCTCCAAATTCGGCTGGCAATGCAGCCGAGGAATTTAAATTATCGGCAAGCCATGAAAAATGCTCCGGCAAAATATCGCTGTAAGCAAAGAATCTAGAATGGTCAAGAGTTTCGTAGCTCTCTTTAAAAAAATCCCAATCGTAAGAATTTTTTACCGTCTTTTTTTCTATGTCTATTTCTATTAAACCTTTATTTGCGCTAAATGCCCAAAGCGAATTATTTTGCGTATAAACCGTTGCAACCGAATTTATGTCTGCTATCAGTTCCCCTTTATAATTTGAAGCCGGAGAAAATCCATATATATGTCCAAGATGTGATGCAGCTATTTCCGACCCGTTTTTCTGAGGGGAAAAAAATACTACTGCATTATTTCTATTCTGCGGAAAAAAAGACGATTGATTGATATCATCTGCATTTAGAATAGACAGCCATACCATAAATAAAATTGGAATCACACTTATCAGCGTGAGAATCCATGCAACAGCTATCTTTTCCGTTTTAAGATCTCGCATTGCCCTCACCTATATTTTTATAGTAATACAGAGTAAAAATTCCCACAAACATCATGAGCATTGTAGAAAGGCTTGCGCCAATTCCCAAATTCCAATATTGAAACGCAGTACGGAATATATAGGGGATTATCATATCCGCGCCTTTGCTCGGAATTATGGTTCCATTGCCGAACATCATCACAACTATATTGAAATTGTAAATATTTATTATGAAGTTTTGAATTAGCACTGCTATAAAAACCGGACGGAGAATAGGTAGCGTTATGTAAAAGAATTTATCAATTTTATCTGCTCCATCCAATGTTGCAGCTGTATTTATATCCTCTTCAATTGAATATAACCCTGCCAAAAATAAGAGCATTGCGTATGGCCAATAATGCCATATCGCTGGAATTGCCACGGCTAACACGGAATATTTGTTGTCCAGCCATCTGGGTGCTATGAGTTGCCCCAATTCATTATAATCCCATTGAATTCCAAACCAACTTGAATATATATCAAAATTCAAAACATCAAACAATAAGGTATTCAGGATGTTGTTATTTTGCTGAAAAATATAACCGAAGAAAATTCCAACCACATAGCTCGGGATAGACCAAGAAAGCATTATCAAAGCTATGGCTATTCCTCTACCCTTAAAAGGCTCTCTTAAACAGAGAGCAGCCAGCAACCCTATAGCGGTTACGCCAAACGTTGTTATGATGGTATATATCACGGAATTTCTCACCGCGTTTATAATCCCATCTTGCATGACGGCTGTTACATAGTTATCAAAATATGCAAAAGAATCAAACCATTGCTTTGGATTATTTCCTATGTCGAACGTGCTTATAAAAGCGTTGCATAGAATGGGCAACAATATAAAGAGCAGAAAGATAATGCTTGTTGGCAAAACAAAAAATAATACAAATCGCTTGCGTAGATATTTCATAAAATTTCCTTGCTGTGCTTTTTTGATGAATTCTTGCTTATGATATTGTTTATTTCCCTGTCTGCTGCTCTAAGTTCCGCATCTATTTGATTTTTGGGCCACTGCTTGCCTTCGGAGTTAGCTATTATGTTAAAAATATTATTGAATCTTTTTGTTAAGACATCGGTTTCTATTGCACCCCAAAAAGAAACGGCTGGGTAGCTAACCCCTTTTTCCACTATTTTTTGAAATACCTGTTGAATTTGATTTTCCGAGAAATAGGATAGGTTATAGGTTTCCGATAGAGCTGGCAAAAAGCCCGATATTCTGGAGAACTGAAACTGCACATCGCTCTGGGTTGTTAAATATCTCAGAAGCGTCAAGGATTCTCTTTTGACGTTTGTTGAACTGAAAACTCCCAAATTTGAACCTCCTAAAAAATATTTTCCTTCCGTGCCTCTTTTTGCCGTTGGGGGAGTTATGCAGCCATATTCCAAAACAGATGTGCCTTGAAGAAGGGTCTGATTTTTCAAGTACATGGATTTTGATGTTGTTTCTCCTATAAAAGCTGTTCTTTCCTGGTCAAAATCGGTACTCACGCCAGCCGTTGTTTTATCTAAATTTGAATAATCGTTATAGCCGTTTCTCACAAAATCCAAATAAAAATAAATGCCATTTAAAGTGTTGCTATCCAGCAAATTGCTTTTTGAGAGATCTTCGGATAAAAAAGAGCCATTCGCGCTGAAAATCCATGGAGCAAAATTATGAACCACATTCCAATCATTTTTGGCAGGATATGCCATTGGGCTGACAGTCTTACCGTTGATAGATATTTTGGAATCTTTTATCTTTTGCAAAATATGTACAAAATCCTCTCTTGATTTTATTGAAGTTGGGTCTATTTCAATGGAATTTAAAACCTTTTTATTATAGTAAAAAGGGCGTACATCCAAAAACCACGGAAGCGATGTTATATTAGCGGAATTTTTTGGCCGCATTGTTTCCCTTGAACCCGCTATGAATAAATTTGGGTTTCCCCAAATCTGGACAACGGAGTCCAGCGATATAAGCGCACCTATGTCAGTTAAGGATGCAGCCCAAGTTGAAGGAACTTGTATGATATCGGGACCATTGCGAGTTGCCGCCGCCAACACTATTTTTGAAAAACCGCTACCCCAATCCAAAATTGTGACTTCTACTTTTATCCCAGGATTTTCTACGTGAAAATCTTTCAGGATTTTATTCATGTCGTCTAAAGGTTTAGGGGTATTGTTAAAAATCCATAAGCTAACCACTTTTTCAGGCACCGTTTTTTCTTTGCACGAGCAGAAAAAAAACAGCGGCAAGGTTAGCAGAAAAAACAGCAAAAATCTGTTCATATAACAATTTTTCCGTCCACAAATAGGTGTATTCCGCTTTCGGAAAGTTCAGTATATACAGTGTCTCCAAGTTCGTAATGCTCGTTCAGGGATATTTCAACAGCTAAAGTTTGCTGCTCGCGAGAGACATATAAAATGGATTGCGAGCCTGTGTATTCCTGCATTTCAACAATCATGGGAATAGCGTTTGGCTTTTCAGGGACTATTCTCAGATTTTCTGCCCTAACGCCTATTTTTGCCCTTTTATAGTATTTAACAGTGTCCTCAATTTTTTTTGGAACGGTTATAGAGTAAGATGCATCTATCAGGTTTAGGATTTTGCAGTCGTCTCCCGTTTCAAATTCAATAAAATTCATTTCCGGATAGCCTATGAATCTGGCTACAATTTCGTTTGCAGGTTTGCTGTAAAGCTCGTAGCTCGTGCCAATTTGCTGAATTTTTCCTTCATGTATGCAAACTATGCGGTCTCCAACGGTCATGGCCTCGGATGGATTATGAGTTGCGTATACAACGGTTGCCTGCAAGTTTATGCAAAAGCGTTTTATCACAGATTGCATTCTTATTTTTAAATGGGAATCCAATTCGGAGATAGGTTCGTCAAAAATCAGAACTTGGGGGCGTTTCACAAATGCGCGAGCTATGGCAGCAAGCTGTCTCTGCGAGCCGGACAGCTGCTTTGGGGTTAAATCCAGCAAGCTGGATATCTCGAGCAAGTTTGCAATTTCAGCTATCCTCGCATTTATGGTTTCTTTAGGCATGTTTACAATTTTAAGCCCAAACTCAAGATTTTTTCGCAAGGTTAAATGCGGGTAAAGAGCTTGCGATTCAAGCACCATCGCCAGCTTTTCGTAATTGGGAGAAAATTCGTTTAGGCTTTTACCATCGAAAAACACAGTCCCGGAGTTCGGTTTAATTAAACCAGCTATCATTTTAAGTATTTGAGACTTTCCGTTGTTGATGGGAGCAACCAAAACCAAAAATTCACCAGCTTTTATATCCATAGATATATCACTAACAGAAATATCTTCGGAGTTTTTTCCGATTAGCGTAATTTTGTCCAAAGATATATTTACCATAGCTTTGCCTATTCCTGAGTTTCTGAATCTTTGCCCGGAGCTTTTAAATCAAATAATTTGCGAATAGAGTCATAGTATATTTCGCTGTTCTCGTTGTTCTTGCCTAAATGAGCGTAATCAAGCGCGATAATAGCCACTTCCTGATTGTTGTTTGCATCTTTCACAAACTCGCTAGTGGACACATTTATTTCCGTTAAATCCACGACATAGGTATCCCATTCTTCATTTTCTGAGGTTTCAAAGGCTTTCTCTTGGCTGGTCACCATGCGTATAGTTGCCAGCGGCAAAAGAAATGCCAAAGTTTCTTCTACAACTTGTCTATTTTCCTCTTCTTCTACCCAAACCAAAATACGGCGAGATTTGTAGTCATAAGAGTATTGTGGAACGGGTTTCTCCTCTTGTGGCTCTTCATCAAAATCATCCTCCAAGAGCTCTTCTTCGTCTTCTAATTTTACCATAAATAATAATATAGTAAATTGCCTCCCCCCGTTTTTTCCGCTCAGGGAGCTAACGGGGGGAACGCCATAGCGAATTAACTAAAAAACTCCTTCATAACTCCGCATATTTTGCGGAGTTCCTTTTCTGAAATTATATAGGGCGGCATTGTATATACCACATTTAAAAATGGGCGTAGCCACACGCCCCGGGCTGCCGCAAATTCCTGAATGCCTTTGTGCGTACTTGTGTCCGTTGTTTCAATAACCCCGCAAGCCCCAAACACCCGTGTTTCCTTGACCCCTTTTGCTTCAAACCCCAAAAGCTCTTCTTTTAAAATCTCATTTATGCGGGCAATTTTTTTCAGATAATTTTCCCTTTCAAAAATCCTCAAAGAGGCGAGCGCGGCAGAACAGGCGAGGGCATTTCCCATAAATGTAGGCCCGTGCATAAACGCTTTTTCATAGGTTTTGTCCAAAAAAGAATTGTAAACATCGTCTGTTGCAAGAGTTGCGGAAAGCCCCAAATAACCAGCGGTTAAGCCCTTGCCCAAAACCATTATATCTGGGGTTATACCCGCCTGCTCGCAAGCGAACATGGTTCCAGTACGCCCAAACCCCGTTGCAACCTCGTCTGCTATCAACAGCACATTGTATTTAAAGCAAAGTTTTTTTGCTCCGCTCAAAAATTCCGGTGGGTAAAAATTAAAACCTCCTGCGCCTTGCAACAGAGGTTCGCAGGCAAAGGCCGCAATTTCATCGCTGTGTTCTTCGAATAATTTTTCCATTTCTTGCAGAGATGGATGGATAAAAAATTGCTTTGGCAAAAATCCCTTGAATAGGTGGTGCATTCCCTCTTCCGGGTCTCCAATGGACATAACGCCTGTTGTATCGCCGTGATAACCTTTATACAAACTTGCAAATTTGGTTTTGCCATTGACGCCATTGTTTTTAAAAAACTGCACCGCCATTTTCATAGCGACTTCCATCCCAACCGAGCCGGAGTCCGCAAAAAACACGTGATTTAACCCCTGCGGAGTTATGCGCACAAGTTCCTCTGCCAGTTTTTCCGCAGGCTCGTGCGTTAAGCCGCCCAGCATAACGTGGGAAAATTTTTGCATCTGCTGGGCTATGGCTGCGTTTATCTCTTTGTGGTTATAGCCGTGAATTACGCACCACCAACTGGAAATGGAGTCTATCAACTCGTTGCCGTTTTCCAAGTAGAGCTTCACGCCTTCTGTGCAGGCAACTTTTAACGGAGCCGACATCGTCTGCATTTGAGCATAAGGGAACCAAAGCGGAGGCATTTGCTGTAAATTATAGAAAATTCCAAAAAAATGCAAAAAATGCAAACAACTGTTTGCAAAATGCACAAACTTGAATTTTTTTCGGCTTGACAAGCGTCTAATAGGCAATGAACCTTTAAATGGAGATAAAAATGACTGAGATTAAAACCAGCCGCAAATACAAGTCCAGTGTTTTCACGCTGCTTTTCGGCGAAAAGAACAATCTGCTGGAATTGTACAACGCGATAGAGAACACCAATTACGGCAGTGATACCGATGTTTGGATAACAACGCTTGAAGATGCCTTGTTTATGGAACAGATAAACGACATCTCTTTTGTGATAGAAGGCAAGTTTGTGGTGATGATTGAGCACCAATCATCAAAGAACCCGAATATGCCGTTAAGAATGCTCCTTTATATCGCAAGGGTTTACGAAAAGATAGTTAGCAACGACAATCTTTACGGTTCTAAAAAGATAACCATTCCAAATCCTGAATTCATAGTGCTGTACAACGGAGACGATGAATGCCCTGATAAACAGGTTTTAAAGCTTTCCGATATGTTCAGCGAGCCTCTGCCAGAAAGTCTTGCCAAACTTGAGCTTGTGGTAAACGTTTACAATATAAACAAGGGCAGGAACGAGGAATTTGCAACTCGCAGCGAAAAGCTAAAAGGCTACGAAATTTTTATATTTTTAATAAAAGAGTATGTCAAGTCAATGGACAGGGGCAGTGCTATAAAGCGAGCCATTGTTGATTGCATACATCAGAATGTGCTTAGGGATTTTTTGAAGGAACACGGGTCGGAGATTCATAATATGTTGCTGAGCGGATGGAATTGGGACGATGCCAAGCGTGTTTGGCAGAGAGAGGCCAAGGAAGATGGCATTGACATTGGTCGCAAAGAAAGAGACAACGAAATTCTTAGCCTTATAAAGAAAGGCTATACTGCAGCCGATATTGAAAAACACCTGCTAAGATAAAACAGCTCTGTAACCATATCCCTTTAAACAGAACAATATGGTAGATTCATTGGTTTCATAGACGTTAAGAAAGTTTATGAATTTTCTTACGAACTAAACCATGAAGCGAGAATTTTTTCAATTATAGCGCATGGTGAAGAAATTTCTCAGAAATAAATGCTAATTCCAAAAATGTGGTTAGCTTCTAAAACGGCGCGGTTTTGGTAGGCGTATTCTATATCTCCAAAACCGAGGTTGATTGCAAAACCTGCGCTGAGGGCGTCGTTTTCTCCACCCGAAAATGGGTAGCCAAACCGCAAAGAGAATACATCCCTGAACACGATTTCCAAGCCTGTGCGAAGTTCCTCTGCGGAGTCGTTTCTCCTGTATAAATCCGCGGAAAGCGCGCCGCTAAAATCGAGCGGCAGAGAACACGTAGCGGTTATGCCGGATTGCACGGAGAGGGGAGCTGTCTCTTTTTCTTTTGAGCGTAACCATCCAAAATTGCTGAAGATCGCTCCGAATTCAATTTTTTTAAGGAATGCGATATTTTTTATAAAATCGTATTTAACACCGCCATCGAATAAAAAACCGTGCTGGTCATAATCGTATATGTTTTGGTTTGCGTAGCGAAAGGTTAACCCCGCGCTTGCGGAGTTGAATTTTTTTGCAACGCCTAGTTGCGCGGCAATGGTTCCTGCGGTATATGTAAGGCCATCTGCGGTTAACCCATCTTCCGTGTATTCCTGAATTTTATCGTAGTTCAACGATTCTATTCCCGTTGTTAAATGCCAGCCCCCAAAAATTATATGAGCCAACATAGATGTTCTACCAGCTCCTATATTGTCCGAAAATTCCGTTTTTGAAAAACTGAGAGAAGGGGAGTTTGTAGCCACTGCCGCAAGCGGATTCCTCATAGTTTCGCCTGCGTTATATGGGCTTGCTATGCCAGCCCCGGCAAGAGCGGCTTGCCTGGGTTCGCTGGGCATTGAGAGCATTTTCATGGAGTTTGCCCCTTTTTCCACATGCCAATATCCACCGGAATATGCAAAACCTGCCAAAAATAAAGCAAGCGAAGTTGCATAAGGTAAAAAGGAATGGAGTTTTCTTTGAGGCATAAAAATTTAAAATATAAAAATATGTTCTGGCACAACCTCTTTGCCTAAAATGATGTTGGGCAGGGTTAAATACTTCGTTTTAAAAAAGAGTTTCCCAAATATATAGGTAAAAGGGTCTGTAACAACAACGGCGATTGTTGGAACTCCGGCGTTATATGTTTCTAAAACGGCAGTCCCCGGCATACAGACAGCGGCTTTTGCGCCGGAAAAGGAACAATTATCCGGTTTTAATATAACTGTGAATTTTCCATTCAATTCCTTGCTCAAAAAATCAAAAATCTCCTTGCGCGATGCAACGAATAGGGAATATTCATATTCTTTTGCTATTTGCATATATTTTGGCAAATTCCGTTTAACTTGCCCAATTCTGCTCCCGGGCAAAAACAAAACCTTGTCTTTGAATTCCTCGCAAACTTTTGTGTTCGAAAAACACGGATGCTTGATGATAGTCACCTTTGCTCCGAATTTTTCGTAAATTTCCTTTTCAAAATCAAAAAAAACTACTACATTCACGTCTTTAAAATATTTGCCCCTGTACCTTTTCCAAGCCCAGATTTTAGGCGGGGCAATGTAAAAAACGGGTTTGTTCATCTTTTTTGCGAGCTTCATCAAAGGCAGATTCATCCCGGGATAATCTATGCATATCAAAACCTTGCAATTCTCGTGTTTTAGAGCTTCTTGCAATTTTTTTTTGATGGAAAGAAGTTTAGGCAATTTTTTTAAAACATCAAAAAATCCATTCACAGCCATATCTTCAAAATTTGCTATATCTTTTAAACCCGCATTTTTCATCAAGGTACCGCCCGTGCCAATGGCCTGAAACCCGTCTTTCAAAATTTCCTCTACAATTTCTTTGCCCAGCACGTCGCCGGAATCCTCGCCAGCCACGCATAGTACGTATTCTTTATCCATCATCTTTAATCCTCTTTGCCCATTCGTTTATCAATAACCCTGCTATTATAGTTGAGTATTGGTATCTGAGTTTTCCGTGAACCTGCATAATCACAATTACCAACGCTTTTTCCGGCTCTTTTTTTGATTGCGCAAAACCCGCAAACCAATCATAACGTCCGGCTGGTGAATCTCCGTCTAAAGAACCTGTTTTTCCCCCTATGTATAGCGATTTTATATTATTGCTATGCACGCTTTTTTTTATTTTTTTCTGAGCCGTGCCATCGGTTATGGTTTTATAAAATAGAGTTTGCATCCCTTCATAAGTTGTTTTTTTAAAATCACTATGCGATTGAAGCAACAATTTTCTGATTGCATAAGCAACTTGCAGAGGAGAAACCATATTCCGCTGCGTAAATCCGCTAGAGCTTTCCGCCAGTTCGTAGCTTGAGTCCAAAAAGCTGAAATTCAAAAATCCCAGTTTTCTCGCTGCGGTTTCCAGCTTGCGCTTGCCCAGCCTTATGCCTATTATTCCCATAGCCGGATTGTTGCTCCTGGCAAAAGCATCTTCTAAAGTTATCACGTCTCCGGTATAATCTTCAGCAGGGTAAATCTGCCTTTTGTAAAGGGTTGAATTCCTGCCTATTTTAGGAATTTCGCTGTTTGGTTCAATTCCATTTTCAAGAGCTGCTACTGCCGTCACTATTTTTGAGAGGCTTGCAGCGGGGAAGGAATCACGTTGCAAAAAAGTTGGTTCTTCAGAACTTTCATCTTCCTCGCGCTGCCCCCAAGCCAAGATATTTCCGCTTTTTGCGTCCATCAGCAAAATAAAAGCATTTGGAGGATGGTAGCGATCCAATATATTTTTTACCGTCTTTGCCAAAACGCTATCTCGCTGCTCAGTTGGAATTTCCAAATCATGGACTTCTGAAGTGGGAACCTCCAAATCGGTAATTTCAAACTCATCTAAATCATAACCTAAATTTTCGTAAAAAATAAGAGATGCTGCCAAACACGATAAGCATACAGTTAAAATGGCAACAGATAAACTTGCTAGTTTCATTTTTCGCCAAACTCCAACAATGCAACAGCCTGTGCGGCAATTCCCTCTTCTCTGCCTGTGAAGCCCAGTTTTTCGGTGGTTGTAGCCTTGATGCCTATTCTCGCCTCTTCTATATCCAATGTTTTTGAGAGAACCGCTCTCATAGCCATGCGATGCGGATTTATTTTGGGCTGTTCAGCCAGCACAACGCTATCTATGTTCTCTATTCTAAAACCGTGCTTTGAAATTTCCTCTTTAACCTGTTTCAAAAGTATTTGGCTATCTATATCTTTAAACTTTTTATCGGTATCTGGGAAATAGGTTCCTATGTCGCCTAAACCCGCCGCACCGAGCAAGGCATCGCATATAGCGTGCGTTAAAACATCTGCATCACTATGCCCTAAAAGCCCTTTTGAATGTGGGATTTCCACCCCGCCTATAATACATTTGCGCCCTTCCGCAAAACGATGCACATCAAAACCAATGCCTATTCTAAACATTTTGCTACTCCCTGCTTTCTTTGAAAAAATTTTCCCACGATTCATATTTTCCGTTGCGAGTTATCTCCACAAAAATAAAAGCCGTATCTTTTGGTGGTAAAAAACCGAGTTCGGAATCCTGCGAAACTTCATTGCCAATTTGCGTGTTAGAGCTTAAGCTGTACAAACCGCTTGTTTTTGAATATATGTTCTCGCTGTGATAAACAGTCACGGAAAAAAGAGAATCCTTTTCTACCTTTAAAATTTTCCCCGGTAAAATCGCATTAACCGGAGCCTCGCCTATTGCGCTGAATTTATTTCTGAAAATTCTCTCCGCCTTTTTGTCTTCTTTTGCGTATATTTGCGGAATGGCAGAGCCTTTAAGCGGCATAACAGGGCAGGGGCCAGGGAATCTGCAGCCGTTTGTTTTATTTTTCCAAGTGGAATTTTTGCTTTTCACCAAATTTATCTCTGTTCCAGAAATGCCTATGGAATCCGTCTGTTTATCGGGAAGAGAAAATATATGCCGGACTCTAAGCGGGAATTCATCTGGGAATCTTTCGCCTATAAATCTTGCCATTGGAATATAAAGAGTATCATCGTCTTGTGAATTTGCTGGTAAATCCGAGATGGATTCTAAATTCAAAAAACATTCGACAAAATTATTTTTTTTTGAATGTGTTTTTAATTCTCTGCAAGTTGGATTTAGCTTGGTGTAGCCCTGCGTATCTTGAATAGATTTTGATTTTTTCACAAAAAAAATAACCAAAAACAGAGCTAAAATGCCTAAAAACACGGTGATGAGCAAAGCTCTTAAGCTATACATCTGGCCTTATTTATACAAGTTTGACTTTTTCGTAAATTGCTCTTTTATGAAAAAGCTCGATAAGTTTATCATTGGCACCCATAATGGAAATTGAGTGCCTAAAAGTGAGTTTTTCTAAAAATCCTGCAGATATGGCATCCATAGATTGCAATTCGGAAAAATCAAATGTTATGTTAAAAAAGTCTAAGATATTTTTTTGCAGTTCATCCAACTGTTCGCCGGCAACCATATTTCCCTTGCATATAATCTTAGCTTCATCTTTGTTGTTTTTAAGTATTTGCCATTCAAAATTCATCTCTGATTTTGCATTTTTATCCTCTGCGGCTTTTAAGCTATCTTTAAAATCATCCAAAGTTTCGTAAATTGAAAAAATGCTGTCTAGCTGGGTTATCTGCAACAGGTTTTTTATTTCAGGGGATACCTCCGAAAGTACAAAACGCAGGTTATTTTTATGCATAATTTGGTGTATTCTGACTAGAGTCGCTAGGTGCGAGCTGTAAAGCACTCCAATAGAAGCAAGCGATAAAAGCATATCTTGCTTTTTTTCTTTAATAACTTCCTGTATTTTCAGAAAAATATCATGAAAATCTTCAACCTCCAAATCAAAATTAATTTGGTAGTACCCACCTTTGTCCTCTATAACGCATTCCGACATCTTTCTTCTCCGTTTTTCATATGGACTCCATCTTTATTGTGCCACCTCTCCAACTTATGGCTAAATTGGATAAATCCTGCTTATATTCCTTGTTCAGACCAAATATAGAAACTTTAAGCACCGGGTAAATCGTATATGCGCTTATCAGAGCGTCTTTATCGGGCATAAGTTCTATTAAATTGAGCAGTTTCTCGCGCCTCGATGTCAATTGCTCTTTGCTGGTGTTGCAAGAGGCTAACTGAGATTCTAGCAATTGTCTTTGGTTTTTAAGCTCAGGAGTTGTAGATGGCGTAGCCAGTAGCTTTGATTGCAAAGCATTTATAGCATCGTCAAGTTTTTTCAAAAGCTCGTTTGAGCTTTGCAACTCCTCCTTGAATTGTTTTTTTTCGTCATTTACATAGACGAATTCGCTTACGGATTCCACTTTTCCGCCTATCCTTCCGCATCTAACATGCCCTTTAAAATATACGGAACTGCTTATAATTTGCGAATCCAGAGGCATTTCTAAATTTTCCGCCTCAATATAGCAACCGTAAACCCGTTTCCATGCCTTGAATATTTTACCAACCTTAATTTTGGAATCCTGTATATTATCGGCGGTTATGTTTTTTTCTGCAACTATGTTCGCTTTATTTTGCCCAAAAACGGAACCCTTTAGGAATATGCTGCCTTTTTTTGATGTTATGTTTGCCGCTTCAACAAAACCCTCGATGGATATGTTGCCGTCTGCCGTAACTGAAAAATCTGCGTTTACGTTTCCCCTTACAACAACATCACCTGAATATTCTATGTTCCCTGTTTTAAAATCAACATCGCCTTGTACAACATAGACGTTGCCAACGCAGATATCGCGGTCTTGCCTATATAAAAAACCGTCTGTGGTAGCTATGAGTTTTGTTTCGTTATCTATAGCTTTGGTATTTACTCCGGTAGGCAAGGCATAATCTTCGCCTGGAGTTGGTGATAGGGTAGTTCCATATACGCTTACACCCGGAGTACCCGGCGTTGGTGGGGTGCGTGTGCATATAACTTCGCCCTGCTTTATCTGTTTTATGTTGTCCAGTTTTCTATAATCCACCGTTCCGTCTTCTTTAACATAAGGTTTTACATCTGGGTCTATTGACAGAACCTCGGTTATCACGGCATCTTCGCCAGCTATTGGTGGGGTAGCAGATGCAATTATAAATTCCTGCCCATAAATTCCCCTTGATACGGCTTTTTTTACGGTATCGTAATCTATTCCATGAACAACGCCCTTTTCCGCTAAACTAAATAATACATCCGCTTCTGTTACCATATAATCGGTTTTTAATATGGAAGGGTCTATGGAAAAACGAACCTGCATAGGCGTAACCTGTAGATGCAGGTATCTGCGTTTGTTTTCTTCAAAAAGCTCAAATGGCGGGCCTATTTTTTCCACTTGTCCAGAAGCGTCTTTTATCACAGCTTCTATTTTTGCAATATCAAAATTGAGAATCTTGTTTTTTAGCAAAGTTTTTTTTATCTCTTTTATATCCCAATTTTCAGGAATGAACTCCGGTAGAACGGCTAAATATGTACCTTCTGGAGATATTTTCCAAATAAGCCATTTTAGGCTCTCGTCCATATTTGCATTATCAAAGAGCTTCATAGGACGAGAATATAGAAAAATTTAATTGACTATCTTCACATAAGCCTTCTGATTGCCGGATTTTATTTGCACTATTTGCGGGCAATTATGCTCAAGTTTAACGAAGGTTGAGCCTTGGGCATAAGCTCTTTTTCGTTGGATTTCTGCACCTTTAAAATTATACGCTTTGATTTCAAATTCCCCGTTTAAACTGTTGATTTGCAAGCCTCCGTTAACACGCATGGCTTTAAAATTTTGCATAGTAGAACTAATTATAATTCTACTTGGCAAATTAGAACTCTCAGGCATTAAGGTTATTTTACGATTTTTTATCCGAGAATTTTCTGTGTATGCAATAGAAATATCTACAACTTCAACTTTTAATACGTGTAAATAGTCGCCTGCTATTTCGGCATAATTTTTCAAACCGTTTTGAGCTATGTCATAAGTGTAAATATTTCCATTTGAGTTTGAACTCGGCAGAGCAATATATCTTTTTTGCGAAGTATTCCAAACGGTATCGTTATCGGAAGGGTTTTCGGGAATTCCATTGTTTAAAATTTTGGACGAATCCGCAAAATGAAGGCGTACTGGATATTTGTCCGTGTTTGATGCAATTGAGAGTTTGAATACGAGGGTGTCTATGCCTTCTTTTCGCGAAAGCGAAATTATTGAAAGTTCATTGGGTTTATCGCTTGTTGCCTCACTCCATTTTAAATCCTTTGCATCCCAAGCTATATCTGTTTTTTGCGAGTTTGGATTTTTAAAATGAGAAAGCGATTTCAAATCGTTGAAAGTTTTCTGTCCAAAAAATGGGATTACAATATCTCTGGGTATTCTCAGCGCGGTGTTTGGATTTTCTTTTTGCGAGCGCACATAGATAAATACTGTATCTTTTCTTTTGCATTCCCGGTAAGGACTGCAATCGCTTTTGCTAGAGAGTTCCAAAGTGCTCCACGAACCTATTGCGTTTTCTTTACCTTCACATAAAAGGTTGTTGTTTTGGACTTCGCATTGTACCAGCCCGGATAGAGTTTTTGCGGAAAATCCTGAAATTCCGCTTTTGTAGAATAAGCTGTCCAATTTAACTACCATTTCCTGACTACCTGCTCCTATGGAATAGTTTTTTGAATAATCAGCATCCATAACTGGAAGGATTAGTATAGAGCCACTTGAACCAAGAGATACAGGACCATTTGTTACAATTGAAACAGCATTCGAATTACTTTTATGATTTTTTATAGGAAGAGGATTGGCCCGTGTTGAATAGTCCTTAGCACTTCTATCAGGTATAGTTTTTGAGAAAAAAGTGTGTGAGTTTAAAATTTCAAAATTTGAACCCAAAACTATGTCTTTTATCATTATGCCTTTGCTCACAGATGGTTTTGATATGTCACAAGATACGAGCAGGTGAGATTTTTCCCAGTTTGCAACGCTTAATCCATTACAATTTTGTTCTTGCCCTGGTTCCACCCAAGGCATTGAACTTCCTGTTATAACTACTGGAGGCTTTTTGCTCGGGGTCCATTCGTTGTCCATAGAGAATATGTGGATTGCGCTCTGCGGATATTGCGGAGATTGCGGCAAAAGGACAGCGAGCGCATTTTTACCGCTTTTATCCATAATCGGTGTTAAATCTGTCCCAAACCTAGCTCCTGCTTCTAAAGATATCCCGTTAATGCCCGAAACTAAACCTTGGGTATTGGGTTGTAAAGAAGTCCATGTTCCATTGGCTTCTTTTTTTAAGGAATAAAAATCAACCCTGCCACTATTTGCTATTGTTCCGTTTTTGCTATTTGGATTCCCTACAGCTATGTGGTAAGTTTTAGCAGAACCGTTTTGACTTATGCCAAGCAATGCTAAACGCATATCTCCTCCCTGAGAAGAATCTAATTCAGCAGCCAGCGCAGAACTATTATATGTGCCTATTCTTATTATAAGGCTATCAGATACTTTATTTGTATCATTTATGGTTTCATCTATGGTTATTTTTGTCACATATAGGCTGGCTATGGTCGAAAAAAGCACTATCGCATTTTTTTTACTATCGTCAAGTGAATCTAAAACTAATGCGGCTCCCATGTTACTATCATAAACACGTTTGCCTGACGAGGTATAGAGCAGCGTATATAATATAGATGTTACGGGATTAACGTTACCAAAAGCCTCCCCGTAGCTGTTCAGCACTCTGTAAAAATACATCATGTAAGACGACTTATATTGTGGGCCTCCAACTAGCATTAAATTTGCGTAAGAGGAATTTGTTTTCCCGAGCAAGGCAATTTGTTTTCCATTGGGAAAATATCCATAGTTTTGGCGCGTGTCTGCAAAACCCGTGTATATTGAATCCACAACCCCCGCGGTGAATCTCTGAGCAAGCACCTGTGCAGCTAAAACTAAGAGCAGGCATAGGTTTATCCTTAAGGTTTTCATAAAAAATCTCCTATATTTTTGAATTCCATTACCTTAGACGAATGTCAGGCGGAAAAAAATTCAGAAACCCGCATTTTGCAAACAGTTGTTGACGTTTTTGTTAAAAAAGTTGCTATTCGAGGGGGGATTTTACTATATTTCTCTCATGTCTGAGTTTTTTAGGCAATTATTAACCCAGTTTAGGGATATATGGCAAAGGTTTAATGCCGTTCAAAAGGCTATTTTAGCCTCCGCTTTTATTTTAATGTTTGCCGGAGTATTGGTTGTTATATCGCTGCAAGCGGTAAACGCAACGGATTCCCGCATGGCAACGCTTTATGCGAACATGGATGTTGGGGCAGCGGCAGATGTAACCGCTTTTTTAAAAGAGAATAAGTATGAATATAAGTTGGATAACGATGGCCGCACAATTTTAGTCCCAAAGGAGCTAACTGCCGAAATTCGCATGGCTATGGCAAGGGCGGGGCTGCCAAGAGACCAGGGCAAGGGCTATGAGCTTTTTGACAAAAACCAGTTGGGCATGACGGATTTTGCACAGAATTTGAATTACCGCCGTGCTGTTGAGACGGAACTTGCGCGTTCTATAGAAACCTTTAACGAGATTGAGCAGGCGCGAATACATGTGAACATTCCCAAGCAAACCCTTTTTATGGAGAAAAAGGAAGAGGCTACCGCCAGCGTTATAATTAAGCTGCGCCCGGGCGGGGATTTAAACGAAAGGCAGGTAAAAGGCATTCAGCATTTGGTTGCAAGCGCGGTAGAGGGTTTAAAAGCGAGGCAGGTCACTGTTTTGGATGCCGAAGGAAATATGCTCACAAAAGGCTACGCGGATAATGCCGTTGCCGAACTTACAGACCATAATATGGAACTCCGCCGTACAAAGGAGTCTTACCTCAGGAGGCAGGTTCTTTCCATTTTGGAAGGATTTTTAGGCCCAAACAAAGCTACGGTGATGGTTTCTGCAGATATGGATTTTGATCAGGTAAACAGAACAGAAGAACGCTATGACCCAACGAGAAGGGTTGTGCGTTCTGAGCAACGTGATGAAGGAACTCGTTCAAATATCCCACCGGAAGATGGTAGCGCAACTACAGATGCTTCTATAACCAACTATGAAATCAATAGAACCGTAGCACAAATAGTGAGTAGCCCGGGTTCAGTGAGAAGGCTTACGGTTTCTGTTATGGTGGACGGTGTTTATGAACGTGATTCATCTTCTGGTCAAAGGATTTATCGCCCTCGTAGCGAAGAAGAACTAGCCATACTTACAGGAATGGTCAAAAATGCCGTTGGTTATTCACAGGAGAGAAATGATAGCGTTTATGTTGCAGCTTGGCAATTTGACCGTAGCTTTTGGGAAGACGAGCAGGCTGCTATGGCTAAGATTGTAAATGAGGGATTATGGGAACAATGGGCACTCAGAATAACAATTGTCTTGATTGTGATTTTGGCATTTGTTTTCCTCAGAAAAGTTGCTATCAGTTTAATAGAGGCTATGAACCCGCCTGTACCACGCTATAAGAGCATTTCCATTGAATCGGAAACCGAGGATGTTCCAGAGCCAGTTCGCAAGCAAAACGAGTTGATAGATAAGTTAGAAGAATGGACTATGGCAAACCCTGACAATGCGGCTACTCTGTTAAAGATGTGGCTATCCGAAGGGGGAGAAGCACAGACCACAACCAAGAAGAAGAAGTAAATTGTCTTCCCTTTTTTATTAAACACAGACAACCACACACAAACGCACGACAACCGCATTCATTTTGTCTGAACCAGGATTTTCAGAATTTAGGAATTTCCAGAATAATACAATTTGGCACAACAACCCGATCCGTTAAAAAACAGAATGATACGATCGGTAGGGGCAGGGTTTGCCTGCCACAAATGTGGAATTGAGAAAATCTGCATAAAAACGTCAACACCTGTTTGCAAAATGCACAAATCTGATTTTTTTTCGGCTCGACAAGCGTCTAATAGGAAATGAACCTTTAGATGGAGAATAAAATGACCGAAGTCAAAGTCAACCGTAATCACAAGGCCAGCGTTTTTTCGCTGCTGTTCGGCGAGCCACCTGCCGCGCTGGAACTCTACAATGCCGTAACGGGGCAAAACTACCCACCAGACACAAAAATAGAGATAGTGACGCTTTCAGATGCCCTATTCAAAGGGCAATTGAA
>JAITFO010000039.1 GCA_031281265.1 Candidatus Fibrimonadaceae bacterium | reverse complement strand
GGGAAGCGTTTTTTTAGTTCCTCATATACGGCTTTGGCTCCGTGTATGCCCTGCGAGGCGGCTACTTTTACGGAGTTGTAGAATACGAGGGCGGCTTGATAGGCTTCGCTGCCTGCGGTCATTTGGGTGTCGCGCCCCTCGCCATAAGCCGTGGGCGTCTGCGAAGTCTATGTCGAATTCGTCCATTTGCAAGTAGTTGGGGACTAGGCTTGGGTTTTCGTGGGCGTATTCGTGGGATTTTTCTACGAAGTTGAGCGTTTTTGGTCCCATTTTGGGGATTTCGTGCTTTTCGTCTGGGGTTAGGGCTATCAAGTATGGTTTTAGCAATTCTGCTACCTCCTCGATTTTGGTTTTTGCCAGTTCAAGGGTGGCTGCTGGGATGCTTTGGGAATGCTTGTTTGCTTTCATTGGTTTAACCTCCTGGTTAAAGTCCCTTTTTGTTTGCCTCGCCAAGTTCTTGGGACATAGGATTTGGCGGGGTTGTGCCTTGTGGCACGGGGGGTTTGTTCATATACGACTTTTGCGGCGTTGCTGTTTGGGTTTTGCACGTTCAAATTCTGGGGAACGGCGAGCTTTACGGCTACGTTTTTTATGGTAGGAACACATATCCTCAGAAAGAGCTGCTTCTCTTTTACATCCTTCTACGGAACATTTTCTTGTTGTAGATGTACCAATTATTTTTTTTGGCTTTCCGCGTGGTTTTTTATCATTCATAAATGCCTCCGTTTGGTGATGAGTTTATTTTCCACAATTTCTGCAAGTTCCTGGGTTTTTTATATCTGGTATCTTATTACAATCTACGCATTTGAATTGAAGTTGATGTGAGCCTTGTCTTGTTATAAAACGATGGTCTTTGGGAGAGAAATCGCCTCTGCCGTCTTGCTTTCGTTGAGTATCGTCTAATAATATCGTTTCTTTGAATTTGGCTGCGTATTCTGTTGGGTTTTCATTGTATCTTTCTGCTATTTCCTTGAAAATTTTATAATACTGCATATTATTTGATATGGAGTCCGTGTAATTTTCAATTTTAGCATCCCATTCGGCAATCAATGCCCATACTGAAATAACAAGTATATATATGTTGAGAATAAAAGTTATATACGGAAATATTGGCATTATCGTAGATATTATTGGTAAGTCTTTTGCTGATACAAGGGAGAGACTTAAACATATAGGAATGGATAATCCTATGAATTTGTTGGTTTTATTAAAAAATCTAAGTGTCTTCCTTTTCTTTTCAAGGAGTCTCATTGTTCCAAAGCAATATACAGCTCTTCTTTCTGATTCTATTTGCTCACTGCTTTTTGGCTTATCCATATCATCTATATTGTCTGTTGTTTTGCTCTCTGCTTCTGTTACATTTATGATGTTTATTTTTGTTTTGGCTTTGGCAATGGCGAGGGCTATTATGCTTAGAGGTATGGTTAAAGCAAGTAATGCCATATTACACGCTTCTTTTCGGTTGTTCATTTCTTGCTTTTCCATATTAACTCCTTTTCTTTTTCAGTCCTTTACGCAACGGACACTGAACAAGTCGCTCTTATCGCTGATGCCGTTGCCTGCGTACTCGTAGTTGTAGTTCAGAGTCCGGTAGCAGGCATTATCATTGCAACTCCACAACCAGTAACCGTAACGTCCGACATCATTGAAACTGCCATTGGAATAGCCGTATCCGCCAGGCAAGGCGGAAAAACCATATTTGTCCTGACCATTGCCATTGTTGTTCCAGCCACTCGTAGCTTTCAAGAAATTGCCTGCTGTTTTTTTACCACCAACTGATACCATCAATATATCCCATTCAGTATCGCTTGGCAAATGCCAACCACTTGGGCAAGCCTTCTTTGCCGTAGCCAAGTTATAAAGCCGTCCGTACTTTTGGCAGTTGCTTTCCTTATTGTCGTAGCATTTTGAACCGCTTGCGTTGTAATTCAAATTCTCCGCCATCCAAATCTGTGTGCCTATTTTTACCACTTTGTATGTCTTGTTGTCTCTTGTATCTTTAAGGCTTAAAGTTGCAAGAGTTGCCGAACCTGACGGAACAGTGGTTGGTTGCATGGAAGGAACGAGATTCGGTGAATTTTTAGAAGATTTTTCTTGGTGGACTATTTCAAGATTTTTCTTGACACTAGCATTATTTGGTTCAATTCGCAAAACTGCTTCCCAGTCATCAATGGCTTGGTCATAGTTGCCTTTTTTGGCATAAGCAAGTCCTCGGTTTTTCAGAGCTTGGACATCATCAGGCTCAATCCTCAAAGCAGCGGTGTAGTCCTCAATAGCCCGATCATAGTTGCCTTTGCCTGCATGCGCAGCACCTCGGTTGTTCAAGGTATATTCGTCATAAGGTTCAATCTTTAGAGCAGCATTATAGTCCTCAATAGCTCGGTTATAGTTGCCTTTGTTGTAATAGGCAAGTCCTCTGTTGCTCAGGGCTTCGTGGTAATCTGGCTTAATTTTTAGAGCGGCATTATAATCATCAATGGCTCGGTCATAATTGCCTTTGTCTGCATACGCAATACCTCGGTTGTACAGAGCTTCGTAGAAATCAGGTTTAATCCTTAGGGCTGCATTGCAGTCCTCAATAGCTCGGTCATAGTTACCTTTGTCTCCATACGTAGCACATCGGTTGGATAGGGCTACATATTCATCAGGTCTAATCCTTAGAGTAGCATTAAAGTCCTCAATAGCTAGGTCATAATTACCTTTTCTTTTATACGTAGCACCCCTGTTGAGCAGGGCTTCTGGGTCATTTGGTTTAATCCTTAGAGCAGCATTAAAATCCTCAATAGCACGGTCTTTGTTGCCTGTGATGGCATATACAACTCCACGACCACTCAGGGCTTGGTAAAAATCAGGCTTAATCTTTAACGCTGTGTTGTAGTCTGCGAGAGCTCGGTCAGGGTCATTTTTGAAAAAATACGCACTACCGCGAAAATAATATCCATTAGCTAAATTCTTATTTATAGCCAATGCTTTGTCAAATTCACGAATAGCCTCGTCATATTTCCTTTCCCTATACAAATCCTCACCCTTGTTAAGATAAGCAAGAGCATCATCCGTTATAGCGGGAAGTTTGTCGGGTATAAAACTTAGCACATCATCATTGGGGCGTATTTTGTCTGTGTGCATAGCAAGTGTTTTTGTGCCCTGCACCTCTATGGCTTTTATCATAAAATGGCTGAACATTTCATAAGGGTCAAAACTACCTACAATTACAACATCGGCTTTTGAGGATTTGCCGATTACTCTTGCATCTGCGTATTTCATAGGACCTATTTTGAATGTTTGCTCATTGAATATATTTACAGGCTCTACCACATCAAAAGATTTCACTTTGACCAGCTTATTTTCCAACTCAGTAGTAATAAAATCCGCAACATTGCCAACAGAAGCATAAATTTCGGCAATGACTATTTTTGTTTTGATTTTGCCTCGCTTGGAAATAATCTCCGCCACCGCCTTGTCTAACGCTTCCTCAAAGCCGACAAAACCTTTCCTAATGCTCCCACGCAAATCATCACACTCCTTTTCAACCTTTTTATATTCCGCAACCTGAGCCGTCTCCCCCAACCGCTCTAAAATACGCTCAAAAAACACAACCTTTGGGCTATACGTTTTATACAAACTCTCACAAAAACTATTATTAACCTTTTGAATGGCAACACGCTGATTTATGATTTTCAGCGAGTCCAAATAAGGCTTTGCGGCATCGTTAGGGCATAGATAACGTTTAGCCACAAATTGCCCGTTTTCCTTTGGGTAAGGATATTCGGTGTCTTTGATATACCCAGCATAAAGACCGCCCTCCACTTTTATTTTACGCTGATAGTTCGCGTATTCCTTTATGCCGTCACTCGTTTCCCTTTGGGTAAGCTCATCTAAAATATCCACCTTGATAGTGGAAAACAGGCGAGCAATATCCGAATTCGCGTTTTCCCTTGCCTTGCTCTCGGTAGCCGCCCTGCCTGTGCCCTCAAAAGGCTTTGCACCACCTGGGCAGTTGGGGGCAGAGAAAACCGCTACGGAAGCGGCTAAAATAAACATTATTGAAAGTTTGCTGTGCATATTTATATCCTCTTAGTTTTTCTTTTTCATTGAGTTTTTGACTTTTGAAGCGAAGCCTTTTGCCATTTCGCCTATGAATTGCCCTATGGTTCTGCCCTGCGAACTTTCCGCCAAAGCCCTTTCAAAAATATTCACATCTAAAACTCTCACAACCCAAACGTTATAGACCTCCTTGCCTTTGTCGTTTTTGGTCACTCGCGAATATGTGATATAAGTCTGTGCGCCGCTTAGTTCGTTGTTCGCCGTCACTTCCAAAGTTCGCTTGTATTCCATACTCTCCGATGAATTGCCCTCATCGTCCTCGGTTTGTTTCAGTTCGTCTTTTACCTTGGTATCTATAAATTGCTTCACAGCTCTTGAAAGTTCGCCGTCTGCTCTTGTGTTTGCTATTTCCAGTGCGTTGCCTGGGGAGAGTGTGCTTTTGGCGGTGTGCATTCCGCAAGGGAGACCCTGCCTGCTGAATTCTTTGCAGTGCCTTGCTAGGCTGTCAAAGGCAGCCATTAGTTGCTGCTCGGTTGGCTCTACGGCTGTGGCGTTTGCTTGTGCGGTAGGCTGGTTAGAAACCTGCATTTTAAAGTCGGGCGTTTTTTTGGAAGCATCCGACACTACATTGACTATGCCTTTTGCCGCTGCCCTGACAATATCCAACCAAAATTGCGCATTGGCATTGGTAGGGAATATCATCATTGAAATGACTATGATAGCTGGTGTCAGCATTGACTTTTTCATCTGTTTTCTCCTATGGTTTGTGATGAATGGAATTCTGAGGAAGCGAGAAGCTGCCTGCCCACGGAGCCGAGAAAATAGGCGTTTAAAGGGGGGGGGGGGGGGCAGTTGTTCGCTAGGCGGCAAATAGAGGCGGCTGCGAGCGTGCGTGTGGCGTTTTGTGCGGTGGCAGCGTAGGGGGGTATTGTGGGCGTGTAAATGGTGCGGAGAGCCTGTGTTAGAGGGTCTGCGGCAAAGGTGGTATTTTTTAGGCTGTGGGTCATAGGTCGGGGGGTAATATAGAAAAAAATAACCAGCCTACGGCTGTTCGCCAGCTAAATGTAAATTGGATAGGCGTCCGTGCCTGTCCAAAAGATTTGCCAAGAAAACAGGCATTGTTAGGAATTTTTTAATGTCCGCAGGACAGCCCGTAGGGCGAACCCTGCCCACGAAGTGAAATTGGCAGGGTGAGTAAAATATGTTTTGGGTTGTGACGGCAACGGGCAACATTTGTGGCGAAATTACCCCAATGGTGCGACCGTAGGGGCAACCCTACGTGGTTGCCCCTGTGGTTATCGGTTTGCCCTGTATGTGGTTATCGTGCGTTTGGGGGTGGTTGGGGGTGTTTCCCATATTTGCGATTATCGTAGGGGCGTATTGCGCCCCAAATTTGCCACGCCGTAAATGTGGTTGTCGTACGTTTATATGTGGTTGTTTGTGTTCCCCAAAAACGATGTAAATATAAATGCAATATCATTTCACATTTAGGGCGTATTCAATACGCCCCTACGGATTTATACGCATACGCAAATATAAATGCAAATCATTTCACATTTAGGGCAACCGCGAGGGTTGCCCCTACGTTCATATTTACAATCTGGAAAATCCTAAAACAACTCCAACCCCTTACCCCTCGCTTCCTCAATCGGCGTTAGCACCTTCTCCTCTTTGCGGCTCAAAGCCTCCCTCAGCTTTTGCTGCTTTTCAAAATTCTCCTGGAAAAACACATTTTGCTTGGATTTATTCAAAATGGATTCCGCAACAAAAACCGCTTTGCCTGCATCTGGCACGTAAACAACAGGCTGCTTTCCAACTGTGGCTATTTTTGCAGCGGTGTGCAAAGCAGAAGTTGTGGCTCCGCCTATCATAACTGGAATTCCGAGATTTTCTTTTGAAAGTGTTTCCACAACAAAACTCATCTCTGCGAGGCTTGGCGTTATAAGCCCCGAAAGCCCAACCAAATTCGGCAAATGTTCCTTTACCGCTTCCAAAATTTTCTCTGCCGGGCACATAACCCCAAGGTCTATAATTTCGTAGTTGTTGCAGGCAAGAACAAGAGACACTATGTTTTTCCCAATATCGTGCACATCGCCTTTCACGGTTGCCATCAAAATCTTGCCAGCTTTTGCAGTTTGGGTTGCAGAACTGTCTATATATGGCTGCAAAACCGCCACCGCTTTTTTCATCACTCTTGCGCTTTTCACAACTTGTGGCAAAAACATTTTTCCCGCTCCAAAAAGTTCGCCAACCTTGTTCATTCCGTTCATCAAAGGCTCTTCAATAACTTTTAGTGGGCTGCCATAAGCCACACGCGCCTCATCCGCATCGCTTTCTATAAAGGTATCTATGCCCTTAACCAAAGCATAAGATATTCTCTCTTCCAAAGGCAACTGCCGCCAAGCCAAAGCATCTGCGTGGCTCGCTGACTCGCTTTTTCTCTCCTTTACGCTTTCCGCATATTGCAGCAAGCGGTCGGTTGCATCTGGGCTGCGGTTGAAAATCAAATCTTCTATTAAATTCCTCTCCTCAGCCAAAATATCATCGTAAATGGGAAGCGAACCGGCATTTACAATTCCAAAATCCATTCCCGCTTTTGTCGCATGATATAGAAAACAGGAGTGCATACTTTCACGGATTGCGTTGTTGCCTTTGAATGCAAAACTCAAATTTGAAATTCCGCCAACGATGTGCGAATGGGGCAAGTTTGCTTTTATGAATTTGCAAGTCTCTATAAAATCTTTTGCGTAGTTTGCGTGTTCGGCAATGCCTGTTCCAATGGAGAGAATATTTGGGTCAAAGAAAATATCACAGGGATTGAAATTTAATTTCTCGGTTAGCAAATCGTATTCCCTTTTGCAAACCTCTGTTCTTTTTTCGTAGCTGCTCGCTTGCCCTTCTTCGTCAAAAGCCATACACACAAGTGCAAAACCCATGCGTTTTACTTCGCTAGCTTTTTTTAAAAAAACTTCTTCACCCTCTTTTAAACTAAGGGAATTCACAATGCCCTTTCCGGGAAAACACTCCATTCCGGCAACCAAAACATCCCAAGACGAACTATC
>JAITFO010000048.1 GCA_031281265.1 Candidatus Fibrimonadaceae bacterium | reverse complement strand
TTCTCGTCAACTTCAAGCTCAAATTCCACAAATTTGCTGCTGCGCATCATATTTATATGAGCGATGTCGTTGATAAGGCTTGCCGTTTCGTATTTGGCGATGTTGAGTTCCATCTTGTCCGCTTCTATCTTGGACAAGTCCAGGATATCGTTGATGATGCTTATCAACAAATCGCTGGAATTGTAAATTTCGCTGAACGCCTCTTTTATATTCGGAGGAATGGACTCGTCTTGAAGCTGAATCTCGGTTATGCCCAAAATAGCATTCATGGGCGTGCGTATCTCATGGCTTACCCTAGCCAGGAAAGCGGATTTGGCACGGCTGGCGGCTTCAGCATCCGCCTGTTTTTTTGCCATGAGTTTAAGGTTGGTGATATCCTGTACTATTTCTATATACCCAATTGTATCGCCTTTTAAGTCCTTGAGTATTGCTGTATCAACCTGAAAAGACAAATTCTTATCGGAAAAATATGTTTGCGTAATACCCTTTTTAACGCAGGCTATGCCGCAGTCCTTAGTATTACAGATAATCGAACCCCAATTGCTGCAAGGCTTGCCAACGGCGTTTTTGAGCGTTATTCCAAGAAATTTTTCAACCGCCGTATTTATAAAAGTCCATTTTGCATCAGAATCGGTAACAGATATGGGTAGCGGGATTGAATTGAGGATTGAATTATACCAATGGGCCATTGCCCGCGATTTCTCGTTTTCCTTGTGTATTTCTTCAAGCATCGCTTTTTGCTCGCGCAAATCGCGTGTGTATCCAATAACAATATAACCCTCTTTATATTTAACGCGAATTAAAGTGACTTCGCATGGAATTTGCTCGCCGCTCAGTTTTTGATGCATCCATTCAAAGCGTTTGTAACCTTCTTCAAACGCTCCTTTGACATATTCAATGCTTTTTTTGGCTGATACACTCCCGTCCGGCTGATATTCAGGCGATAAATCGAAAAATTTATCGAGATATGCCTGTTTATTCGGCATATCAAACAACCTTACCGTTTCCCAATTACAGTCTATAACTTGATAATCATTGTTCCAGAAGTTTGCGCCAAGCGGAGTAGCATCAAACATAATATGTACCCGTTCATCCGCTTCTTTTATTTCACGCAAATCACGTATATAGCCAGCTATATGAAATTCTTCGCCAAATTTAACACGTACAAGTATGATTTCGCAGGGTATTTGTTCACCTTTAAGATTCTGGTGCGTCCATTCAAAACGCATATAACCATCTGCAAGAACTTTTGCATCAACTTGAGCCATCCTTTCACTTGATAGTACCCCATCTGGCTGATACTCCGGAGAAAGTTGATGAAATTTCTCTAAATATTCCTTTTTGCTTGATAATCCAAACAGATTGAGTGCGCTGTCATTACATTCAAAATAACTAAAATCATCATCGTGAATATTGGCACCCAAAGGCATAGCGTTAAACATAATCCGCATACGTTCATCTGCTTTGTCTTTCTCCATAGAAATACGCCCAAGTATTATAATGAGTATTGTTGCCAGCACCATACCCAGCACAATAAGAAACATAGCCATATTTCTTGTGCTTTTATAATATTCAGCTCTGGGAGTTACCACTCCCATATACCAGCCATTGTAGAGTCTTTGGATAAAGACGATGGATTTGATACCGCGGTAGTCAGTTGTTGTTATCTCATAAATATAACCTTTCTGCTTCAATTTGTCTTCATAAGCTGCTATGTAGCTTTTCACATCGCGTAACTGCATACCCAACATCGAAGGTTCCGGGTGGGCGATTAATTCCATATTCTGATTTAACAGAAATCCGTAACCTTTTTCTACAAATTGCGTATTAATGGCGAGCTGCTTTACCCTGTCAATAAATATATTCAGGCATATAATACCTAGGGGTTGGTTAACTTCATTGAAAATGCGGCGCACAAATGTAATGGTTTCTCTTTCTATGGCTACATTAAAATATGGCGGCGTAACTCCTATGTCTCCGTTTGCCTCAACAGCCACAGTATAAAATGGGCGGTTTTGCATATCATAATCATCCGAAGGCTTCCAATTCAGATCTCCAGAGAGAAATACCCCGCCATACACATCGAAAAACCCGTAAAAACCATGAACACCAAGAAGACGTTTTTCCTCGTTATTTTGCACATAATTATTTATATTCTGGATATATTTATTCACCGTTTTGGCATCAGCACCTGTTAAAATCATATTGCGTATGGTTTCTGAAATGCCAGCCAATATCGTTTCTGGTTCCAGCATATCGGCTTTGATATTAGCTTCCGTATATGAGATAGCGCTTTCAATATCTCTTTGTAAATGTTTGCGCTCAATGTCACTCACAAAAAAGTAACTTACGGTAACCATCAATGCAAACGCGATCAGAACAAAAAAAGTTTGCAGGTAAGGCAAACGACTAATAACAGCTCTTAGATTTTTTATTCTTTTCCATGCCCTAGAATAAACTCTTTTCACCTATTTCTTACCCCGCAGCCCTGAATTGGTCTTGAATTTCATAAAACACATCTGTAATTTGCGGGTCAAAGCTTTTGCCTTTTTCGGACATAATGATGCGTACTGCTTCTTCGTGCGGGAAAGCTGGTTTGTAAACCTTTTCCGAAACAAGAGCATCATAAACATCTACTAATGCCAATAGACGCCCTTGCAAAGGAATTTCAGTACCTTTCAACTTACGCGGATAACCAGAACCATCCCAACGTTCATGGTGATACCCAGCAAAAAGTTTTGCATAGTCCAGAAAAACTCCTCCGCTGGTTTGCATAATCATATTGTCAATAATATCTTCCCCTGCCTTGACATGTGTTTTTATACGTTCGTATTCCTCATCAGTGAGCTTGCCGGGCTTGTTCAAAATCAAATCCGAAATTGTAATTTTGCCAACATCGTGCAATCTGGACGAGGCAATTATCATATCTTTATCCCAATCTTGTAATTCATCTGCGTAAATTCCACGCCCCTGCATAGCGTCAACCAGTTTTCTTAAATATTTTGAAGTGCGCTCAATATGGCCACCGGTTAGTTTATCCCTATCTTCTACTAGTTCAGCTATAATGGATATAATGCTTGTGTTCAATTGCTCAAGCTGCTGAGTTCTTTGCCTCAATAATACGGTTTGTTCCAAAATAAGCTCTTCCATATGCAAATGGCGCGAAATGCGATTCAACAGAACCGACGTGGAAAAAGGTTTGGTAACAAAATCCACCGCACCCAGCTCCAAACTGCGTGCTTCTCTGGCTTCGTCCCCAAAAGCTGTTAAAAATATAACGGGAATATGTTCCGTTTTCTTATTTTCCCTCAATTTCTGCAAGGCGGTGAACCCGTCCATCTCCGGCATTTCAATATCCATTAAGATTAAGTCTGGCGTAACTTTTTCAATTAGTGCAAACATCTTGGCCGCAGAGAGCAGAGTTAAAACCCTATAGTTGCCTTCCAATGCTTGCTTTGCTTTGGTAAGGTTAACCGCGCTGTCGTCCACTATAAAAATGATTTTCATGAATTTTGTCCTATAATACCACTACTAATTTACATTATTTTTTAGCAATAGTGGGCATTTTTTTAAGAAAACTGTAAAATAGTCTCAAATAGCGTCTCTAACTGCATCTCCCATTCCCTCTGTACCTGTTTTTTGACATCCTTCCACCCAAATATCTCCGGTACGCACCCCTTTTGATATAACAGCCTCGACTGCAAGTTCTATTGCCTTGGCTGCTTCTTCCTCTTTAAAGGTGTAACGCAGCATCAAAGCAGCAGAGAGAATCTGCGCTATAGGGTTTGCAATGCCCTTACCCGCTATATCAGGTGCAGACCCACCAGCAGGCTCGTAAAGACCAAAAGAACCTTCCGCTATGCTCGCGCTCGGCAAAAGCCCCATAGAGCCTGTGAGCATGGCACACTCATCGCTTAGAATGTCCCCGAACAGATTTGGGCATAACATAACATCCATATCCCTAGGCCTTTTTATGAGCTGCATCGCAGCATTATCCACATATATATGCTCCAATTCTATCTCCGGATATTCCTTTGCTATTCCCTTCACCACTTCCCGCCAAAAGACACTTGTGGTCAAAACATTGGCTTTATCCACGCTCGCCACCTTCTTTCTGCGGAGCTTGGCGGCTTCAAAGGCAAACCTAGCTATGCGCTCCACCTCCTTTCTGGTATAGACCATGGTGTCAAAGCCCCTTTCATTTTCTCCAGCACCGTCCCTGCCCTTTGGCTGCCCAAAATAAACATCGCCCGTCAACTCTCTAACACAAAGGATGTCAAAGCCATCGCCCGCAATGTCCGCTCTGAGCGGGCACGCAGAGACCAACGCTTTATACACCCTTGCAGGGCGCAAATTGCAATATAATTTAAAGTGTTTGCGAAGGGGCAAAAGCGCGCCCCTCTCCGGTTGAAGCTCAGGGGGCAAGCCCTCCCATTTGGGACCGCCAACCGAACCGAAGAGTATGGCTTGCGCTGCCTCTGCCGTTTTAATTGTACTTTCGGGCAAAGGGTGTTTGTGCAAATCGTAAGCCGCGCCACCAACCGGAGCGTATTCCAAATTCAAAGAAAATCCAAATTTTTTGCCTGCGGCTTCCAGAACCTTAACGCCTTCTTTCATAACCTCAGGGCCAATGCCGTCCCCGGCAAGCACCGCTATTGAAAATTGTTTCATGCGGGTAATTTAGCAATTTTTTAAAGAGCAGTGAATGGCTATTGAAACAGATCTTGCCCAGAATAGCTCACGCAATCATCTGGATTTTTATCGCTATTCTTGCAGAATTTAAGAGGCCTCTCATCAATCCATAATGAAAAATCTTTATCAAATTTTAGATTTAATGTGTCAATCTTGAAAATTCTATCTTGCGCAATAAAATAATTTCCAAACATAGATGTACCATTTATGTAAGGTTTGATTGTATCAACAGGAATACCATCTACGAGCAGGAAAGTATTAAATGTACTATCATTATCAGCATACCCATTATTAACACAAACCACTTTGTCGCCAACATAAGATAAAAACATATAATTACACAAATATTTCTGCATCCATTCGTGTCCTGGCATCCAATCGTATCGTACAGAATAGTAAAATTGTTTTATTTGCCCTTTTTCTGCATCCAATATATTCATACTGGCGTGAGTTTGGAATGTTATGCTTCCGTTTTCCCAATGACCGGCATTTGTTGCGCCGTGTAAACCAGCCGTATTTGCGTATTCATAGCCAGCTTTATCGTGGTCACTGAATTTTATTGATTTTTCGCCTATTTTCCAAAAACCAAATTTATTGTTTATTAAATCAAATACCAATGCGGAAGTATCTCTAAAAAGGTATCCGTTAAGTATTCTCAAACCATGGTCCATGTAATAAGAATTATACATTTTGTATTCCGATTCCAAAGTATCTCCGCGTAAAGGCTTTTGCTTAACTCTGTAATTGACCAAGAACAGCCCATCTCGGGAACTAGCTATATCTTCATAATAATTGCATACCGTCTTGTATCTATAAGCAGATACAACAGCCAAGGAATCATCAACTATGGATATTAACCCGCCGACAGTCCATTCAGACCAATAAGGATAAGAACGGGATTCATCGCATTTTGTGTACCTATCTTCTTCCAACAACGACTGGCAGGAAAAAAATGACATTGCAAAAAAGCAAAGAAAAATTTTTTTCATAGTCACCTCCAACTAACCATATTTTTTCCCAAAATATTAGAAAATATAGTAATTTTTTAATTTTTCGCGTCCCCCTTGACAAACTCTCAAAATTTTGCTATATTTATCCATCTATGAAGAGAACCTTTCAACCTCATAATCGCAAACGTGCCAACAAGCACGGCTTTATGCACCGTATGGAAGACCGTTGGGGGCGTGATGTGCTTAACAGACGGCGTGCCAAAGGCAGAAAAAGACTCACCGTTAGCGATGAGCTCTACAAAAAATAATTCGCTTAAAAAATTCCGCTTTCCATCGCGAGTTTCTTATAGTCTGGTAGCCTCAAAAGGCAAAAGATTGAGGTCAGGGGTTTTAAATATAAAGATGCTATCCGCATCTGATGCTTGCAACAGATTTTGCTTTATAATAAAAAAAAAGAATGGCTGCGCTGCGTTTCGCAACCGTTGCCGCCGTATTTTGCGAAACATATTTTTTGAAGCAACGGAAAATTTCAAAAAAACGCTTTGGATTATGGTCATAGTGGATATGAACGAAGATAATGCAAATTGGGAAGGATTGAGGGAGTCGGCGAAGTGCGCAATTTCTTTATTGGATTCATAAAGCTATACCAAAAAATTCATCCGGCGTTTTTCAGCGGATGTTGCAGATTTTACCCATCTTGCTCAAACTATGCCATAGAAGCTCTGGAAAAACACGGCATTATAAAAGGGACTTGGCTTTCCATTTTTAGAATATTGCGCTGCCAGCCATTTTGCAAAAGCGGCTTTGACCCCGTTCCACCTATTCAGGAATCCAGTCGCCCAAAACATCCTTGAATTTTAAATTGTATTGCAAACGGTCTAAACCATCGTCTATTTTTTTCTGTTTTTTTTCCCAAAAATAAAAAACTATCCCGCCCAAGAATTGAGACACTGGATTAATTTTTGACCTCGAAGCGCTACCGGGCATAGGCGGAGAATCCAAGCCAAGCTCCAAAATCTTCATCATCAAAGATGGCGGCAGATGCTGCAAATCGCAGCATTTGGGCACAAGCCCTTCAAAACTGTAATCTTTGATTGTTCCGCTTTCTAGGGGAGTTCCGTGTTCAATGCAATTGACGGGCACAGAGCTGAGGTTTTCAGGGGCTGCCTGCAAAGCCGCATTGAGCCGCCTTATCCAAGCGCCTTTAGTCTCCTTGTCCACATCCCTGCGGAGCGCGGGGAACTGAGCTGCTGGCAAAAACGTGGCTAGGCAGTTTGGGCATATACGCAAATTCAGCGACCTTATCTCTATACGCACAGGCTCGGATTTTGAGCAGAAAGAGCAAAGCATTGTGAAGCCCCTATTAAGATGCTTCCGTTAGAATATCTCTTAGGTCTTTTGCAGTGCGTAGCTTTGCCATAGCGGATTCCCTGTATTGACGCACCTTCTCTTTTGTTAAACCTGTGTATTGGGCAATCTCCTGCAAGTTGTTTTTTGCACCGGAGTCAAAACCGTAAAACAAGTTTATGACCTTTAGTTCTGTTGGAGTCAAGTATTCGGAAAGCAGTTTTTTTATCAAACCTTTTCTGCTCTTTTGAATAAATATGTTCGAGGCATCTTCCGCAGTATCCGGGGTTATGCTTATAAGGCTGGTATCGCCGTCTTCACCTACAGGAGCGTCCAAACTGGAGGATTTTACGCCCATCTGCAGGATTTTCTCAATTTCTTCCGCATTGTAGCGGCTATAACCCTCTAACGACTTTGGGTCAACAACTTGAGTCCCGCCAACAACCTGTTTTAATTTGCCGCCTTTTCTGTTAAAACGGCGAAGTATAAGCTCTTTTTCCGCAGAAATTCGCACAAGACGGGCTTTTTCGTTGATGGCTTTTATTATGTTTTGCCTAACCCACCACACCGCATAGCTTATGAATTTTATATTTTTGGTGGAATCAAACCGCACAGCGGCTTCCATTAACCCTAAATTACCCTCGTTTATCAAGTCATTTAAATCCAAACCCTGACCTTTATAAAGATTAGCGACTCTAATTACAAAGCGTAAATTCGCCTTAACCAAATGGTTAAGGGCAGCTTTATCGCCATTGGAAACTCTTTGAAGCAATAAATTTTCTTCGTCTCTTGTCAACAGGGGTATTTGCGATATTTCGTTCAAATACTGAAAATACACGTTACGTTTCACCTTTGGCTTTGCTTCTTTCACTATCTTCAAAGTCATGCTACAAATTTAATTTTTTTTATCGATTTTGGCAATAGGTAAACGCATATTTTGCGATTTTCTGCAAAAAAAAATGCTATATCTCCAAAAAAATCAACTATTTGTCAAAAATTAGTCACAATCTCGTCTTTTCTCCCGACAGATAGTCCATACCCGCAGAACGGCCTGGAAGTTCGTTTTCATAGGAATTATCAAAGAAATAGCTGTTTTGCCTTGTTGAGCCTATAACGGCGTGCCAAAGCGCGCTTTCTGTATCTATCTTTTTACGCTCGCTAATCACATATTCAAGTGGAACTAGGACAAATGCCCCTTTAAAACTGCCTACCACCACACTTGTTTTTCCAGCCATTGCCGCATGAACGGCGTTTTCGGCTAATTGAAAACAGAAAATGGCATCGGAACTATTTGCCGGAATGCTCCTTATTATGTAGCTCGGGTCTATGTATTTTATGTTTACTTCCTTGCCGCTTTTTTTGAAATACTCCGAGATTTTATCCACCAAAAAATGTCCTATATCGTGTTTTAGCACATTGCCGCTGGCATCTTTTGCCGCAGCCGCGCTGAATAAATCCTGCCCCGCCCCTTCTGCAACTACCATAACAACATGGTCTTTGCGATACTTGAAAAAACGCCTATCCAATGCCTTTAAAAGCCCGTGTTCCCCGTCCAGCGCAAGCGGAACTTCTGGAATTATGCAAAAATTGGTGACAGAGCTAGCAAGGCTTGCGTGAGCAGCTATAAACCCGGAATCGCGTCCCATAACCTTCACCAAACCAATCCCGTTTGGAATCCCGTTTGCCTCAACATGAGCACTCTTTATTATCTCGCTAGCGGACTGAACACAGGTCTCAAAACCAAACGTGCGGTCTAGTAAGTTCAAATCGTTGTCTATGGTTTTTGGAATGCAAACCACGGAAATAGGGGCTTTTCTTTTGGTGATTTCTTTTATTATCTCTTGTGCTCCGCGCAGGGTGCCATCACCACCAACGCAAAAAAGAATGTTTACGTTTAGTTGCATGGAAAGTGTATCCACCATAACTTTTGGGTCTTGGTTTCCCCTTGAGCTGCCCAACATTGTACCGCCAGATTCGTGAATGTTATCCACAGTTTCTGGCGTTAAGTGCATTGCCGTTAAGCCGTAGCGGGGATTAAGCCCCATATAACCGTAGCGAATGCCAAATATCATTCTAACACCGTAATCGTAGCTTAGAACTTCAACCAAGCCTTTTATAACATTGTTTAGCCCAGGGCATAAGCCTCCACAAGTGACTATTGCAACCCTTGTCTGAGCAGGGTCGTGGAATAATTTTTTGTGAGGGCCTGCAACCTCCAAAGAGGGAATGGTTTTATGTTTTAAAGATTCTATCTGTGAAATTTCAGTGGCAAGGCTTATCCGGCTGTTTTCGTCTAGAAAGGATTGACCTTTTACCGGTGAGTCCAGTACTGGCCCGCCAAGCGAAGCGACATTCATGCTGTGCTTTTTTGGATTCGCACAAATTTCGTTTATGTTCATAGAGGGAAAATATAGAAAAATAAAACCTTGGGGGCATGGCCCTTTTAATAACTGCTATTTTTTGGCAAAACCTTGACGGCTTTGTCATTTTATGGATTTCACAGTTCAGGAATTTTCCGTAGCGGGAGGAGGAATAGGCAATTCGTTTGCTGGCAATGGAGTGTGCCCGTATTAACAGGGTAAGAACAGCTCGCCTAAGCTCGCTTCAACGCCCTAACCTGCTCACGAGGGAGGTTTGTTATTCCAATAATTTCAGCAACGGAATATCCCTTTGCAAGCATATTGCGGGCAACTCTTTTCAAGCCACTAGCCTCACCTTTCTCCTTAGCATAAGCCTCTTGCGCTTGGCGATCATACTCACGCATTATTTTTTGTATTCTTATCCATCCCCTAATTTCCCTCTTCGTAAATCCAGGAATTTTAGTTTTCGTTTTAGGCATAATAATCATTTCTCCTTAACCATTACTAAATGCAATAATCTGTTTCTTAGGAAGTTTAGTAATGCGAGCCACACGTTCAAGTTCAAGCCCATCTTTAATCATAGACTTGGCGGTTTGCAGAATACCTTCTTTCTTACCTCTTACCAAACCCCTAGCCTCGCCTTTCTCCTTGGCATAAGCAAGTATCGCTTTCTGGTCGTGTCTGTTCATCATAGATACCTCATATTGTTTGAGTTCTCTCTCCGTAAAATTAGAAATTTCGGCAACCCTGAAAATCTGCAAAAGCTCCTTCTCCCTGAAACTCTTGGGAACACATTTGAGCTTATGACCGTTTTTAAGAGAAAAAAGAATTTTATCCATAATTGTTTCACATTCGCTCTCCTTCTTCTTAAATCTAGGCAAAACAACGAAAATCATTTGCAGAAAATCATAGCTCACTTCGGGGTGCTTATCGTTCCTAAGAGACAAATACTGAATAACCTCCGTGCAGTCCTTCCCAAAATTATGGTTAAACTCCAAAAAGCTGATAGAATAGAGCTTTGGAATATTGAAATCATACTCTTTCCCTTTCACCGCAAGACTGCATACAACCATACAAAGATAAAAGAAAGTCCGCTTAATAAAATGTTTCTGCCCCTTAACCTGAACTTCCACTACAAACCTTGTACCTGTGGCATCTCTGCAATAAACATCAAATACAGCATCTCTATTGAACCTCGTTTTTCCAAACAATTCGTGGTTAATGTTGATAACCTCTTTGATAGGGCTTTTCAGCTTCTCGGCAAGGAATGTATTAAGAAGGAACAAAAGGAGTTCCGTGCTTTGCTCGTTGGCAAAGGCTTTTTTGAAAGTGGAGTCCAAAGTAAGCGGAGCAAACTTCGGCTTAAGAAGCTTTTTAGGCATAATAATCCTCGTGGAAAAAAATTTATGTGATATAATAAAACCGCTCACTTGCAGAGCGAATGTAGAAAAGGGAAATATAGAAATTTTTTAGCCTGCCCTTGACGGCTTTGTCATTTTTTTCTATATTTTTTTCAAAATATGACTATTGACCAAAAAACGGAGATAAACCAATGAAAAGCATCGTCGTACGGGCAGGGTCAGCCTGCCCCATCATAAAACTAGCAACCATAGCACTTGCCATAACACTCACACTCACCGCTTGCGGCGAACACGGCTTGGAAGATATATTCGGGCTTGGCAGCTCTTCCAGCGAGGACGAGGAATATTATTCCTCGTCTAGCTTGCGGCAGAACAGTAGCAATTCATCTCAACTTGGCACTTCCAGCAATTCCAACTTGCAGCAGAGCAGCAGTTCATCTCAGCTTGGCGATTCCAGCAGTTCCAGCTTGCAGCAGAGCAGCAGTTCGTCTCAGATTGGCGATTCCAGCAGTTCCAGCTTGCAGCAGAGCAGCAGTTCATCTCAGATTGGCAATTCGAGCGACGGTAGCTATACTGAGAAAGGTAACAGCATAGCGAATTATAAAACCAAGCAAATAGGTACTCAAACTTGGATGGCGGAGAACCTAGACTATAATGTGGCGGGTAGCAGATGCTACAACAATAACCCCGCCAACTGCGCAATCTACGGCAGGCTTTACGATTGGGTGACAGCAATGGCTCTGGATGCAAGCTGCAAATCCAGTAGTTGCGCTTCGCAAGTAAATGCAAAGCACAGAGGAATATGCCCCAGTGGCTGGCACATACCAAGCAATGCTGATTGGAATGTTTTGATGAAGTTCGTCAATCCGAGCTGCAAAGACAATAGCCATTGCGCAGAAGCTGGAGCCAAGCTGAAAGCGGCTAACGGCTGGAACGAAGATGGTGGTACGGATAACTTTGGTTTTGCGGCTCTGCCGGGCGGCGGCTATTCGGAAGGCAATTTCTACGGTATCGGCTACTACGGCAACTTGTGGAGTGCCAGCGAGGTCGGTAGAGACAAGGCATACAGCATGAGCATGAGCTATAACTACACGCTTGTCAGCTGGCTTGACTACACAAAGGACTTCTCGCGAAGTGTTCGTTGCGTAAAGGATTAACAGGATTTAAAATGGAGAACACATTATGAGACAACATCGTACGGGCAGGGTCAGCCTGCCCATCGCTAAACTAGCACTTACGGCAATCTTAGGGCTTGCCTTGGCTTTAACCTTTTCTTGCAGTGCCGTTGAAGACTTGCTAAATAATGACAACTGCTCTAACAATCTGCTAGATTCCGGTTATGACCCCGCTGACATTCCAGAGCCGGATAGCAGCTCCGGTTCAGGCGATGAAGAAGGCAACGTTGAGCCTCCCGACGATAACGATAACATATCTGTACCTAACTCACAAGGAGCGGTAGTCGTTGGACCACTATTAAAAGCGAATTGGGGAAGAGGCAACCCATATGACCCATTCCATACTTTACCCGATGGGAGCAAAGGATGGATAGGTTGCGTGAACGTTGCCATAGCACAGATACTGTATCACCACAAATATCCAACACAAGGCACTGGACACGATTCCTATAAAGGGGTCATTTTTGATTGGGATAATATGCTTGATTCATATAGAAATGTCAACCTCACCGAGAAACAACGAAAAGCAATAACTTCATTGATGCATAGCTTGTCACTTGGATACGGCTCTCGTAAATTTGAGGGAAATTTTGGGTATGATAAAAGCATTCAGACGCTCTATCGTAAATATTACGATGATTCCGAGTGGGCGACAATTTGGACGGCAAAGATAAAAAAGCAAATGGATTTAGGCTTGCCTGTTTATTGTCACGGAGAGAATTTGGCAGGAACGAGCGGGCACGGTTTTGTACTGGATGGTTACGACAATAGAGGTAAAATTCATGTCAACTGGGGATGGGGAGGCACTGCTGATGGATATTATCCTATTGATTCGTTGACTCCCAACGGTCGCACTTTAGAAAATGGTTTTCACAATCGTAATTTTAAGTGCACAATCAACCTTAAACCGGATGAGGGCGGTGTTGGAACTTACGAACTAGCATTAGACACTTTTGCCATAGAAAAAAAATCAATCTTATCAAACGAACAGGTTACGGTTGTCGCTAAAATAAACCCACAGGGCACCTTCCCCGCTGGTCAAGTTGCTGTGGCGTTGGTGGATAATAGAGGCAATATTGTGAAGGTAGTCGGAGCCACTAATTTCAGAAAATCATTTTCAACGAGCTTTACTCCATCAGAGATGGTAGAGCCGGGGCAATACAGTTTAAGGGTTGTAGCCAAACCCGATGGCAAGGATTGGGAAATCATAACATTATCCGATATTACTAAAAGTGTTCCAAAGGCTATCAATATAGCCGTGTCGCAGTTCCGCGGAGCGAAGGGCGGCGGTTGGGGCTTATCGCTAAGGAGATTTAACGTCATCGATGATAAAACCGTCGTTGCTCATAACGAGGAATTCACAGTTGACCTCTCGTTGAGCGATGTAAACTCAACAAGTTTCCCTAAAGTAACATCGGGCGTGGCGTTAATAGACGAAAATAACGAAATAGTGGCAATTCTGGGAGAATTGAATATACCCTCAAACGCAAACCTCAACCGTGCCTCTGGCAAAAAAATAAAATGCAAAGTTCCAAGCTCCGTAGCCTTTGGACAATACAAATTGCGCATTGTGGTAAAAACCGAAGGTCAAAACGAGTGGAGAGTTGTAACGCAAACCGATGGAAACATTCAAACAACTATGGATTTCACAGTCCAGGAATTTTCCGTAGCGGGAGGAGGAATAGGCAATTCGTTTGCTGGCAATGGAGTGTGCCCGTATTGATGTGAAAAAATAGAACATTTACTATATTTGCTGTAGGATGAACTCAATCACCTATTCCTTTATGAAATTGCTGCCAAAGAATGCTGTTAGCAGGGCGTTTGGGGGGGTCTCTAGGGCAAAAATCCCTCTGGTTAGCAAATTTTTTATGAATTGGTTTGCAGAGCATTACAAAATAAATCTCAACGAAGCGGAAATTCCAGAAAAGGGTTTTGCGAATATTCACGAGCTTTTTACAAGAAAGCTGAAAAAAGATGCTAGGATAATAGAGGATAACGCAGAGGTTGTTTGCCCTGTGGATGGAGTTTTAACTGCATTCGGATTCCTCACGGGCGAGCATCCCGAATATATGCAGGCAAAAGGGAAGTTTTACAGCTTGGAAAGCCTGCTTCGCAATAGTGAGTTGGCTAAAAGATTCAGCGGCGGGGTTTGGGCTACCGTATATCTTTCCCCATATAATTATCACCGCATACACTCGCCTGTTTCTGGGAACGTAACCGCCGCATACTACTGCCCCGGAATGCTATGGCCCGTAAACGCTGGAAGCGTGGAGCGGATAGAAGGGCTTTTTTCAATAAACGAAAGACTCATAACACAAATTAACACCTACGACGGCGGGGAAATTTTGCTCGTTAAAGTTGGAGCCACAAATGTGGGGCGCATTGCCGTTGACTACAAAAAGGATTGGTTCACAAATTCAATGCCGCCACCTGCAAGCCGCAAAGCCCTTTTCACAAAATGGGAACCCGAACAAACTTACGCTTATACAAAGGGGCAGGAAATAGCCCGCTTTGAAACGGGAAGCACAATAATACTGGTTTGCAACAGAACAGTGTTGCAAAGAACCAAACCCCTCTTCATTGAGCTAGAGGGCAAAAAGGTTCTTATGGGTCAGGCACTGATGGTGTGACTACGGCGCGAGGATTTCTGCTGCTCTTTGGAATTCGTTGCTATTTGTGCAATGCCCCGTTCCCAAAAGTTTTTGCAAATACGCCCTTTGCTCTTCTCTGTTGCCAGCCGCTTCTGCTATGCTAGCCAATTTAAAAGTAACCGTGCAAACTTTTGGGCTTTTAGGATAATTATCCAAAAGGCTTTTGAAAAGAATTGTCGCATTCTCCTTTCTGCCTGCATCCAACATGCACATACCCATCCAGTAAAAGGAATTTTCTGCCATTTCACCGGTCTTAAGCGATTCGTAAATTTGCTTAAAGCCATTATAGGCAACGGCATATTCGCCGCGCAAATAATCGGAACGGGAAGCGTTGTAAAGGCTTTCCATCTCTTGGCTTTTTCGCTCATGTTCTACGCTCTTTTCGCCTGCACCGGATTTTGTAACCACGCTCTTTTGCTGCACAATTCCAAGAATACGGTCAAGGCGATATATTATCTCTTCCATGCGCAAGTCGGTCTTTTCATCTAGAGCGGTTATTCTGGCACTTAGCTCCGAAATATCCGCACTTGACCGAGACGCATTTCTATCCATGACCTGTATCAACGAATCCAAGCGTTCATTAACCTTATCGGTTGATTCCCTGATTTCCTTTGTACGCATAGCCGTTATGCTCCCGCAAGAAGAGAGCAACAAGCACAGCGCAAAACTGACTAGCGAAAAAATTATTTTCATAGCTAGTTATTTATTTTGACTTTGAACGCGGCACGGCGGTTCTGAGCGTACGCTTCTTCCGAATGGCCACCAGCCTTTGGGCTCTCTTCGCCAAGGCTCACCTTCTCCATGCGGTTTCTGACGCCGTAATTGGTTAAAAACTTAACCACAGCATCTGCTCTGCGCATCCCAAGACCCATATTGTAGGCTTCGGTTCCGCGTTCATCCGTATGACCTTCTGTTAAAATGGAAAAGCGTGGCTCGCGTTTTAAAATATCGCCAACTTCGGTTAAAATGTCTTTGGCCTTTGAAGTTAAAGTAGCCTGGTCAAATTCAAAATAAACCTCATCGTTCATTATTTTATTCATAAGTTCCTCAAGGCGGCGGCGCTCTGCTTCAAGAGGATCTTCCTGATGAGTTGTAGGCTCAGAAGGAGGAGGTCTCACTGCTCTGGGTGGTGGTGGTTCCACCTCTACGGCTTCTGGTTTTTTGGCACAAGCAAGTAGAATTAGCGTTGCACCGGCTACGAGAATAGGGATTATTGCTTTCATGGGGCTCCTTTGTTGAGGTTTGACCAAGCTGGCGAAGTGTTTTCGCCAGCACTTGTTATACGAGTTACACCGCTACCATCTCGACGCATGATGTAAATTTGGGAAGTTCCTGTGCGGTCGCTGGAAAATGCTATGGACATTCCATCCGGCGACCAAGTGGGCTTTTCGTTGTTGCCTTCAAATGTAAGTTTGCGAACATCGCTGCCGTCTATAGCACTTGTGTAAATGTTCAGTTTTCCGCTATCCATTGAGCAGTAAGCTATGCGCTCGCCGTCTGGAGACCAAACCGCGCTTTCGTTGTATTTGCCAACAAAAGAAATCCTCTGCACGTCGCTGCCATCTCTTAAAGCCATGTAAATTTGCGGCTGCCCGCCCTTATCGCTCGAGAACAAAAAAGCTGTCCCTTGCGGGCTCCAAGAAGGGCTAACCTCTATATCCTTTGAAAATATAAGGCGAGACGCTTTGCCCGTCTGAGGGTCGCCTTGCCAAATATCCGTGCCGTTCTGCCCTATAATCGAGAAAAGCAATGTTCCATCTTTCGGGTTCACAGAAGGGCTAAATGCTTGGTCTATTTGGGGGAAGAGAAGTTTTTCTGAGTTGGTTAGCAGATTTCTTTCAAAAATCTGAGACTTACCATTCCTAAGGCTTGCAAAATATATCTTTGTATTATCCACGCTCCAAGCTGGCATAAAATTAGTGCTGCTATGCTTGGTCAATTGCTTTTTGCGAAAACCGTCGTAATCGCCTATCACAACTTGCTTGCTGCCGTCTATTTTGCTAACCCATGCCATTTGAGTAGAAGCAAAGCCTTGAGCACCCCAAAGTTGATGTACCACTTTGTCTGAGCATTTGTGGAGCGAAGCGCGAACTTGATCAATAGAACTTGTGTAAACAAAATTCGCTACCAAATCTCTGGAACTGGTAGTATACAGCCTACATTCCAATCTTACCTGCCCGCCACTCATAGAAAGCCTGCCAGACACATAATGTTTTGCCAGCATACGGGAAAGCGTGAGCAAGTTGTACTGTTCCAATTCAATGGCAGAGAAACGCCCGCTCAAATTAAAATCCCTGGCTATGGTTTTATGAGGCAATTCTTCCAGTTTGCTCCAATCACTGCGGTCAACATCAAAATGGATAACCCCTATGGGCAAGGTTTTATCCGTTGAAACCGCTATATCCATAGTAATGGTATCCTGTTGCGCATAGAGATATGAGCAAAGGAGTAAGAATATGGAAAAAGCAATCTGCATTACGTGAAATAAATATAGAAACTTCGTTAGAATAGCATTTTGCTTTTTACTTCGGTAGCTACTTTAAAACCTACCATCTGAGACAATAAGCAAAAACCAAATTCCGTAGAAGTTCCAGCTCCCCTTGATGTTATTATATTTTCACTCATAACAATAGGGACATCCAAATATTTTTTGCAATGAGGTTCAACATCTGCTCTTACATCGGGATAGCTTGTTGCCACATGATTGCGTAGAATCCCAGCACTTGCTAGAACCTTGGGGGCAGCGCATATAGCCGCTATTTGTTTCCCCGCCTCGTAGCTCTTTAAAAGCAGACTCTTCACCGAATCGCTTTCTCGTAAATTTTGTGTTCCGGGGCCTCCGCCTGGCAATACGAGCAGGTCAAAAGATAAATCTTCAAATTCCTGCAAAAGCGAATCGGCCAAAACCGTTACGCCATGAGCGCCAACAACTTCTTTTTTAGAAGTTATGGTAGCAGCTTTAACGGTAACTCCACCCCTGTGAAAAATATCAAAAGGAGCAATAAATTCCAACTCCTCAAAACCATTTGCTAAAAGAAAAAGCGCTGTAGCCATTATACTCTCCCTAAAACTTACTTTTAATTTCCATATTGATAATATAGTAATTTTCTTTTCTATCTTCCAGCCATGCCTATAAAAGACTTAAATCCGCAAATCCTTTCCGAAATACGAGGCAGCTTTGCCGAAGATACCCTGCTCTCCCAAAACGCGGCAAAAAATTCAGAGGCCAAAAGATATTTCCCTGAAAAACACGAAAACGAAATTCGCCCCCCCTTTTTTCACGACACCGACCGCATAATACATTCAAAAACCTACACCAGATACATAGACAAAACGCAAGTATTCTACCTGTGCAAAAACGACCATCTAACGCATAGGGTGTTGCACGTGCAGCTCGTTGCGAAAATAGCAAGGACTCTTGGGCGTATCTTAAAATACAACGAAGATTTGATAGAAGCTATAGCCCTTGGGCACGACGTTGGCCATGCCCCTTTTGGGCACACGGGCGAGAGGTTTGTTTCCGCTTTTTTGAAAGAGAAAAAGGAAGGCTGCTTTTGCCACAACGCTCAGAGCTTTAGGCAATTGCACGAAATTGAGAAAAACGACGCTAAAGAGCACGTGAATTTATGCATTCAAACGCTGGACGGCATACTTTGCCACAACGGAGAGTGGCTTGTTGAGAAATACATACATAATCCGGAAAAAACCGGAGAGATGCTCTTTGCGGAATACCAAAAATGCCTTGTTGAGGAAGAGACAAGAAATCTGCGCAGCATGACGGTTGAAGGCTGCATAGTGCGTGTTTCCGACGTGATAGCCTATATAGGAAGGGATATAGAGGATTCAATAGCTGTGAGCTTGATAAACAGGGAGGATATTCCCGCTGATATTTGCGAGGTTCTGGGAAACACAAACAAGCAAATAGTCAATTCCCTAGTTTTGGACATAATAAACAACAGCTATGGCAAAGGCTACATAGCTTTTTCAAAAGATGTTTTCAACGCTTTGGATAAACTGAAAAGCTGGAATTACAAAAACATATACAACAACCCAAAAAAAATGTCCGAAGACGGCAAAATACAAGCGATGTTCAATTATATGTTGAATTCCATTTCTACTGAAAATCTGTGCGGGAACATCAAACTGCAATACGAGAAATGGAAAAACGAGCAAAACAAGGAATACTTCAAAGAAAACGGCCACGCACGCATTGCAGCAGACTATCTCTCCGGCATGACGGACGACTTCCTGATGAGCTCCTACAACGAGCTTGTGGTACCGAAATCTTTTGGATTCGGCTTTGGATAACCGCGCTGTTACCTTTTTTTGTCGTTGAGCATCAAATGCAAAATGTTTGCCACTTTTTTTGTGGCTTGTTCGCTGAGCAGCTTTGGCTGCTCTTGACTAAAAGGCTTTTTTACCGGCGGATTGTATTGATTGTTTGCCATATTGGTAATATAGAAAAAGTCTGAACTCCAACAGTTTAGTTCGGTTGCAGAAATTTCTATCTCAAAAGTTTTTTATTCTCTGCTTCGTTTAGAATACTCATTTGCTGAATGGCTATTCCATTCAATTTTATCAGCCGTTCTTTTTGAGGAATACTGTCATTTATCAACACAGCGTTTATATTTTCCATATTTGAAAGGCAAATTAACTCGTTTATAGAAGCATAATCTCTTATGTTGCCTTTTAAATCGCTATTTTTATCCCGCCATTGCTTTGCGGTCATTCCAAAGAGAGCTACATTTAATACATCAGCTTCGTTGGCATAAATAATGGAGGTTTGCTGGGGAGTGAGCTTTGTGGGAATAAGATTATGTTTAATGGCATCGGTGTGAATGTGGTAATTTATTTTTGCAAGCTCTCTCTTTGCCGACCAGCCTAGTTGTTTTTGCTCTTCTTCTTTGAGGCGTTGAAATTCTTTGATAAGATATAGCTCAAATTCTATTGATATCCAACCTGCAAATTTGAAAGCAATATCTTTGTGTGCATAAGTTCCTCCGTTACGGCCTGATTTTGAAATTAAACCAATAGCATTGGTTTTTTCAATCCATTTCTGTGGCGAAAGAGTAAAGGCATTTAATCCAGCTTCTTTTCTAAACCCTTCGAATTCGAGGGGTTTAAAATTTGGATTGTATAGGAATTCCCAAACGCCTAGATATTCTATTGTATTTCTGTTTCTCATCCAATTGCAAATCACCGCATTAGGCTCAGCGGTTTTGAATTTAGCGATGTCTGTTATACAGATATAATCACCATTTGTATTTTGTTGAATGACAATTTCCCTGCCCTGCACATTGACTGTTTCTTTTTTGCCCATAACGCTATCTCCAAATTTTGAGGTTTAACCAGAATAATGGAAAACGCCCATCTAAAAACGCTCTACCAAGTGTCTGTTATCCTTATTTGTATTAGGGCGACTGGAATGTAGGTGAAATATATTCCCTAATGGCAGGGAATATAGAAAAAAATGACTAATTTCGCAAAAGTTGACGTATTTCCTTTACATCTGCTATAATTTGGACTGGTCTTATTTTGTTGAAGTGTCCTTTGCTGCCGTTTAACGCACGCTCTATGCCATCGCAGGCAACCCTTGCCGTGTTTTGCTTCTGCCAAGTTTTTTCCCCACCTCGTCAAAATCCATACATCTATTCGCACTAGCGGACACTTCTCCGTATTTTTTACCCAGTTATCCTTAAGCTGCTGATTTTCCAGGCTTAGATTTTCTTTTTTCAAAAAATCTTCCAGCATTTTGATGCGGTCTTCGGTATCTGGTGAGAGAATTTTAATATACTCAAAACTTTCAAGACGCTCGGCAAGCTCTAGACAAACACCATATCTATACCTTTGATTATCTCCGTCATTTTCACAAATACTTCCTTCTTTTCCTTATCGCTAAAGCTATACCGCCCCTTGTATCGCGCGCAAAATGCAAATACGGCTACACATTTTTCTACATTACCCCCGTGCGTTTTATTTTTAATTCATTTTTTGCAGTTCTTTCAATAGTTTGTGCGAGCTACGGGGCTTCGCTTATAGGCGTGGACGCTTTGGGCATGGATCAGTCGCCCCAAAACGCCACTGTTATAAAGAGCGGGTTTACGCCTCTAAATCCAGCCATAAACGCATTTGAAACCAGAACAAAATTTGGGGCTACAATGCTCTACGAGAGCACAACCGCAAAAAAAGATAATTACTCTGTGCAGTCAACTTTTTTCTCCGTGCCTTCGCTCTCCATGGTTTTGCCGCTTGGTTTTTTGGGCACTTTTGGCGTTGGCTTGGAAGAGAAATTCTTTTCGCACAACCGTTTGGAGCTTACAGACGCGGTTCTCAATGCAGATATGCTGTATTCCGCGAGAACCGGTATTTATGAACTTGCTCCGAGCTATTCTATAAGGCTTCCGTTTTTTTTGAACGATTTTGCAGTTGGCGTATCTTACCGAATTTTCTTTGGAAATTTCAGTTCTTCCCTAGAGCGCGGAAACAGTGATGGTTCCTGGATGGCAAGGGGAGTCACGGTAGCGAATATGGAGTCTGGGAATTTTGAAGCCGATGATGATTGGTGGCGCAATTTTGGCACCAGCTTGCATTTTCACAGCAAAACAGCAGATTATTTTATCTCCTACTTCCCAGAAGTTCAAATGCAAAAGAAAATAAGGAGGAGTATACAATATAGCAACTCGAGCAATTTTGCTGCGACGGTAAAAAACGAAACTTTCAAACTGCCCGATCATTTTGCCAGCGGAATCCATCTTCGCTTTTTGCAAAACCAAAATATTAGTCTTGTTTATGAATTGCAAAATTACGAGGAAGCAGAACTTACCGCAGAAACGCAAAAAGCCTTCTCGTACCTTGCTGAATATAAAATCATAGGAACTGGGCTTCATTACAGCCCTTTTTTAAAAAGGAATAATTTTGGAGCAAACGCCTGGTATGCTGAAAAATATTTAAAAGACGTAAAAGAATTGGGTGGCTCCCTGCTTTCCGATTTATGGCTTGGGTACAGAGGAACTTCCCTTGGCTTGGCTTTGTTCGGTGGCTATAGATTTGCTAAACATCCTTATTGGGATGAGTCTTTCTTTGGAATCAGATTCAACCTTACAGGCGTTGGCAACTGGGGAACAAGTGCGCGCCGCAAATGAAACGGCAGATATCTATGAAAAAATTCGCACAAACCTTTGAATCCCTTAAAACGCAATTCATGCAAAACGCAGATTTGGAAAAAAAGTTCTCAAAGCAAATGCTTTTGGAAACTCAAAGATTTTCCAAAGAGAATTTTACAGCAGAAAGAAGAGAGGATTTTCGCAGACTGCATATAGTGTGTATAGACCCCGATGGCGCAAAAGACCATGATGATGCGATAAGCGTGGAAGAGACAAAAGACGGTTATGTTTTGGGAGTGCATATAGCGGATGTTAGCCATTTTGTCAAAGCGGGCTCCGCATTGGACGCGGAAGCGAAGGAGCGAGGCTATACCCAATACCTGCCTTGGACTGCTGTCCCCATGCTGCCGGATACCCTCTCTGCGGATTTGTGCTCGCTAAAGGAAAATGAAAACCGCTTTTCGTTCAGTTGCATAATAAGTTTGGACAGAAAATGCAAAATACGCAAATACCGCTTTACAAAAGGCCTGATAAAAGTTAGCCGCTCTATAACTTACAAGCAAGCGATGGATCTTTTTGAAAAAAAAGACAGGGAAATTTGCCTGCTCGCCCGCGTTGCGGCCGGCCTAAAAAGACATCGCGAAGAGAGCGGAACTATGGAAATGGACAGCACAGAATACCAATGCGAATTCAGCAAAAAAGGCGAACCGCTCCGCATAGTTCCAAGAAAGAGCGTTCAGAGCAATTCTTGGATAGAGGAGTGTATGCTGGCTGCAAACAAATGCTGCGCGCTGGAACTTCAAAAGCGAAAGTTAAATGGAATTTACCGCATTCACGAAGCTCCTGCCCCACAAGACATAGCGGAATTGATGCAGACCGAACCGAATCTTTTTTTTGGCTCCCCCATTGACCCAAGCAAACTCTTGAAAAACTACACCGATAAAAACAGCCAAGACAAGCGAATTTTTGAACTCTATAAACACCTGGTAAAAAAAGCAAAGGGCAGCCCCATTCTTACAAACAAAATTTTGCGTAGCATGAAAAAGGCTCAGTATTCCCCGGAAAGCCTAGGTCATTTTGCCTTGCATTGGAAGGACTACGCACATTTCACCTCGCCCATCCGCCGCTACTCGGATTTATGGTGCCACAGGGAGTTGTGCGGGAACAAGGGGCACGGGGCTAAAAATATAGGGCATGAGCTTTGCGAGCATTTGAACGAAGCGGAAATCAAAAATCAAAAAACAGAGCGCAAGGCTATGAAACTCTGTGCAAGCTATCTTTTGCAAAATCAAATAGGGCAAACCTTCAAAGGCGAAATTCAGGGCATAGAGGAATTTGGGGTTTTTATATCCATTTCCAGCGATACAGTTGCCCTTGCAGACGGCTTGGTGCATCTTCGCGACATCCCCGGCGATTTTTATTTATACAACGAGACAAGGGGAATTTTAGTTGGCAAACGCACAGGAAAAACATTCAAAAGAGGTGATAGGGTCACAGTGAAATTGATAAACGTAAACCCGGTGAAAGGCGAAAATGATTTTGAAATAGTTTCGTCTCCGTGGCAAAAACAAAAACATGAAAAAAAGAATCGCAGGTTTGGGAGAAAATAATGTTCAAAAAAATTTACATTTCGCTTTCAACATTTTTTGTGCTCACGCTTCTTGCGTGCGGCACAGGCACTGTCACAAGCTCAAGCACGGAACAATCCAATAATTTTGAAACTATAACGCTACAGCCCGGCTCAAATGCCACCGAGGTAAATTTCAATTGGTATTCCAGCAACGACACGGTTAGCAAAAAATCTTTTGTCCGTATTTTATCTCCCAACAGAATAACAGCGTTAGTTGCAACGGGAACATCGGAACCCGTGAGCGAAACCAAATTTAGGCATAAAGCAACTGTGAAGGGATTGCAGCAAGGCACTTCGTATAAATATCAAATATCCAACGACAGCGTTAATTGGAGCGTGGCTTACGATTACAAAACCGTGCCAGTAGGTACATTCAAGTTCGCAGTTGTTGGGGACCCGCAACTTTCAACCGGTACGCAAGACCATAACAGCATCTTTGCCGATAGAACCACCGCAGAGGGTTGGGCTACAACCGTTGGTAAAATAGTCTCGGAAGGCGCGTATTTTATAGTCAGCGCAGGCGACCATGTGGATAATTTTAACGGCAATGAACTGGAGTATGATAATTTATTTGCTCCGGCAGGGCTTAGAAATCTCCCTTTTGCCCCAGCGATAGGCAACCACGATGCTAACTGCCTCTTTGCATATCATTTCAATTTGCCAAATGAGCAGAATACCAAACCGCTGGACTGTTCTTCCTCGGGTTCTGCTTGGAGTGCTGCCAATAGCGATTTAAGCAATTATTATTATATATACAACAGAGTTCTCTTTATTGCACTCAACACAACTCCTTACCCTAACGCAAGTTCTGCGGATGGGTATATAGCAGCTTTTGATGCCACCATTAAAACCGCCAAAGCCGCAAATGCTGGAAAATACGATTGGATTATAGTTCACCATCATAAGTCCACCCAAAGCGTGGGTATCCACGCCAACGACTCGGATATTCAGGCTTATGTGGATGCTGGTTTTGAAAGACTGATGACAACGCATGGAGTGGATTTGGTGTTAGCCGGGCACGACCATATATTTGTCAGAACTGAGGACAGCGATGGCATAATATATATGACTGTCACAACCGCAAGCGGTTTGAAATTCTATCCGCCTTCTATAACACCCGATTCGCAAAAATGGCCTGCGGGAATGGTCACTCATACGCAAAATCAAGAACCGGAATACACGATAGTTGAAGTCAATGGCAAAACCATGACCATAACAACTAAAACCATTACCGGCAAGCAGGTTGATTTTCTAACTTTACCCAAGAGAAATTTATGAGTGTATTAGATAAACTGCTTTACAAGATGTTTGGCACTCCGCACGCGAGGAAGGTAAAACGCTTGCATCCAACGCTTAATGCTATAAGCGAAAAACTGCTGGAATGTCAAAAATTGAGCGACACGGATTTGGCCGCGAAAAGCGAGGAATTCAAAGAGCTGCTCTCAAAAGGGCAAACGATGGAAGACATAAAAGTAGAGGCCTTTGCCGTTTGCCAAGAGGCTTGCGACAGACGGCTTGGTATCTTCAATGTTTTTGATGCTCAATACGAATTTGATTTTTCAAAACTCTCGGAAGCTAGGCAAAGGGAAGCAGAGGCAGCAAAAGAACTTTTGGCAAACGGAACTTATGAATGGGAGGTTCACCTCTCGGCAGAGTTTTATGCGGAAATTAGGGAGATGTATCCCGAATCCGTTAAGCCTTTTAGAATGATGCCGTTCCCTGTGCAAATAGTTGGCGGCTTGATTCTGCACGAAGGTGCAATTGCGGAAATGGCAACGGGCGAAGGTAAAACCCTTGCGGCTGCTTGCCCCGTTTATTTGAATGCGCTCTCCGGCGATGGCGTTCACGTGGTGACCGTCAACGATTATTTGGCTGGCCGCGATGCTAAAAACATGGGCAGGGTCTATAAATTCTTGGGTTTGAAAGTTGGCCTTATAGTTCACGGCTTAAACAATGCCCAGCGTAAAGAGGGTTACGATGCCGATGTAATTTACGGAACGAATAACGAATTTGGTTTTGACTACCTGCGCGACAACATGGCATTCCAAAAAGAAGATTTAGTGCAAAGGGTTTTGAATTATTGCATAGTTGACGAAGTGGACTCCATTTTAATAGACGAGGCTCGCACTCCCTTGATAATTTCCGGCCCAACGGAAGACGCAACCGATAAATACCGCAAAGCCTGTGACTTGGTTAAACGCCTTGTGAGAGATGAAGACTACACCGTGGAAGAAAAGCACAAAAACGTGCAGCTAACCGAAAAGGGCGTAAACCACATTGAATCCATAATGGGAATAAAGGGGCTTTACGGCGAACACGCGGACTGGGTGCATTACATTTTGCAGGCAGTCAAAGCTCAGTGCATTTTTACAAAAGACGTGGATTATATAGTACGTGATGGCGAAATTGTGATAGTTGATGAAAACACTGGCCGACTGATGGAAGGACGCCGCTATTCTGAGGGCATTCACCAATCCATTGAAGCCAAAGAAAATGTGCAGATTCGCAAAGAGAACCAAACCCTTGCCACCATAACTTTCCAAAACCTTTTCCGCATGTACAAAAAACTCTCCGGCATGACTGGAACCGCAGAAACCGAAGCTACAGAATTTTTGAAAATCTACAATATGCCAACATGGGTTATACCCACGCACAAACCCTGTGTCCGCAACGATATGCAAGACCAGATTTATAAAACAGCGGATGCAAAGTGGAAGGCTATTATCACGGATATAAAAGAGAGGCATACAAAAGGGCAACCTATTCTGGTTGGAACAATATCGGTGGAAAAATCGGAAAAACTCTCCAAAATGCTCCGCATAGAGGGCATTCCCCACGATGTTTTGAATGCAAAAAATCACGGACGCGAAGCGGAGATTATCCAGTTTGCTGGGCATAAGGGAAAGGTTACCGTTGCTACAAATATGGCTGGCCGCGGAACGGACATAGCTCTTGGGCCGGGCGTTGTTGAGCTTGGAGGCTTGCACGTTCTTGGCACCGAAAGGCACGAAAGCCGCCGCATAGATAACCAGCTCAGAGGGCGTTCCGGCAGGCAGGGAGACCCCGGCTCTTCGCAATACTATTTATCGCTAGACGATGATTTGATGCGAATTTTTGGCGGAGAAAATGTAAAGAGAATAATGGACAGGTTCGGGTTCAAAGATGATGATGTAATTGAACATCCCTGGGTTACAAAGAGCGTTCGCAACGCACAACGCAGAATTGAAGGGCAAAATTTTGAAGCCCGCAAACACTTGCTAGATTACGATAATGTTATGAACGAGCAGAGAAAGGTTATATATTCCCTGCGCCGCCGCATACTCATGGGAGAGGATATAACATCCGAAATTTCAAACCGCATAGAAGATGCCGCAGATATCAAGGTTAGCCAATATGTTACAGCTAACTCCTATTCAGAAACCTGGGACATGGAAGGTTTGGAAAAAGACCTAAAAGTTAGCATGGGCATTGAATATAAACCCAGTCCCGAAAAACTCTCAGGCATGATTGCCGAGCAAGTGCTGGACGAGGTTATAGAACTATATAGGGAACGCTATGCAAAAATCGGAGCGATGCTCCCACCAGAAGAACTTTCCAATTTTGAACGCCGAGTTCTTTTGAGCGTTATAAACAAGCAATGGGAAGACCATCTCTACGGAATGGATCATTTGCGTGATGCAACGCGTTTTCACGGCTATGCGCAAAAAGACCCGCTTATTGTGTACAAAAACGAAGGCTTTAAAATGTTCCAAGAGTGCTTGGAAGCCATAGCAACAAAAACGATTATGGGCATTTTAAACGTTCGCGTTGAGGTAAACGGGCAATCCGTTCCGCTGGCTGCCATTCCCACACCGCAAAAACCCACCATGACTTTTGAGAACAGAGGCGAGGCAGTTGCTCCGCCGCAAGGCGTAAGGCCGCAACAGCAGCAGCAACGCCCCGCCGCAAAAGCAGCACCCGTTGTAAATCAAATGCCAAAAGTGGGCAGAAACGACCCTTGCCCGTGCGGAAGCGGCAAAAAATTCAAGCAATGCCACGGGCCTTGAGCAGCCTATCGTTAATAGCATTGCCCAAACCCGTCTCCGGCAGGAGTGTAGCAAAAATTTTATCCAAACCGCAAGAATCCAATTTGTGCAACATCCCATATAAATTCGCAGCGGCTTCGGTTGGGTTTGCATTTTGCGAAAGATTAAAAATTTTAGCAAAACCATTTGCATTTGCTGGCAATTCTCCAAAAGCGAGCAAGCCGGAATTTGGCGGAACTTCGCCGGGCAACTCCAAGCAAAGCGAAGTATTTGGGCTGTAATGCTTTTCTAACATTCCTGGTGAGGCGTTTCCTACACTCTTGTCTAGTTGAGAAATCTCCGCTATCATTTCATAAGTCACAGCTCCCGGTCTGTAAATCACTGGCAGAGCGTTTTCAAAACCTACCACGGTGCTTTCAATTCCTATTTCGCAGACTCCCCCATCCACAATGCCATCTATTCGCCCGCTCAACTGCTCAGCGACGTGCTCCGCGTTTGTTGGGCTTAGGTGCTGGAACATATTTGCGCTTGGGGCTGCGAGCGGAAAACCAGCGAGTTTTATCAAGTCTCTTGTAATTTGTTTTTTTGGCATTCTAACAGCTACCGTGGAAAGCCCACCGGTTGTAAGGTCGGGGACTCTTTCCTTTTTTGGCAAAACGAGTGTCAACGGCCCCGGCCAGAATTTTTCCGCAAGCAATTTCGCGTTTTGGGGAATTTCCGCCGCCAAATTTTCAAGCTCGCCAAATTCCGCTATATGCACAATTAAAGGGTCAAAAAAAGGGCGTTCCTTTGCCGCGAAAATTTTAGCCACAGCGGTTTCGTTCAAAGCGTTGCCAGCAAGCCCATAAACCGTCTCCGTTGGAATTGCCACTATTCCGTTCCGCTTTAAAATCTCCGCAGCCTTTTCAATTGATATATGAATCATTCCGTTTTTAATATGCCTTAACCCAGCTAGTCTTACATTCCACTGTTTCGCCTACTTGTTTAAGCAAACCTATACCGAGCTCTTTGGCTTTTTTGACTGCACTCTTTTCAAAAGAAAAACCAGCCAAGCCCAAATAAATCTTGTGCTTTGCGTATTCAGGGAACAAAAACCTGAAATTGGAAACTTTCTGGTCTACCATTTCCACAGGGTCATCTTTTCTCGCTTTGTATTTAATCTCTATCAAAGCCACCGTATTGCCGTTAAGCATAACTATATCAAACTGGTCTTCAACTCTTTTGCCATCAGGGGTTTTTCTCAAAAGTTTGAAATCCTTGCTAATATCATCAAATTTAATTCCAGCAAATTCCATCTTTTTTTCCAGCGAATCAAAAAAATATTCCTCTGCATACATGCCATTGCTACTGCTTATGCCGCCAAGCTGAATACTTACTTCTCTTACCTTCCTACTGGTTTCTTCAACAACTTTCTTAGTTTCTTGCATTTGTCTATCGCTTTCCCTCGATAATCGCTTTATCTCTCGCCATTCACGCCTACTTTCCGCTCTTGCGCGTCTGCTTTCCGCACTTTCGCGCCTTCTTTCCGCACTTGCTTTGGCAAGTTCCTGCCGGAAGCGTTTGCTTTCCTCACGCGATTCTTTGAATGAAGCCATAAGCTGTTCATAAGTATAGGTTGCTGTCTTGCCCATAACCCCAAATATAACAAATTTTAACCAGAATATGCCAAAAAAAACGAATTAACCTCATTTTGCAAACAGCTGTTGACGTTGTTTTCTACTTTCCCCATAAACGAGGGTACGGATATTCATATAGCGGACGCATTATTATCACCTGTTGTGGGAAGCACTATGTGCATTGTTAGCACAGCAGCCATCGCTTATTCGGTTGCTAAAGTAAAAAGAGATGACCTCTGCGAAAAGAAAGTTCCCATGATGGGCGTTATGGGTGCTTTTGTTTTTGCCGTGCAGATGCTCAATTTCACAATACCTGCAACCGGCTCAAGCGGGCATTTAAGCGGCGGAATTTTGCTTGCCGCCATGATAGGAAGCGCACCCGCACTCCTCTCCATGTCCGCAATACTCATAATTCAATGTCTGTTCTTTGCAGATGGCGGTTTGCTCGCCCTTGGGTGCAACATCTTTAACATGGGCGTTGTGCCCTGCCTTATAATTTACCCGCTGATTTTCAAGCCGTTTATAAAAAATGGCATAACGCCGAGCAGACTAACCATAGCCTCTATCTCTGCGGCGATTATAGCCCTGCAAATCGGCGCGTTCTGCGTGGTGCTGGAAACCCTGGCTTCCGGCATAGTTGAACTCTCTTTCTCTTCCTTTGTGCTTTTGATGCAGCCCATTCACTTGGCAATTGGCGTTGCAGAAGGCGTTGCAACCGCTGCCATTCTCTGCTTTGTCCATAAAATGCGCCCGGAAGTTATAGAAAACTCCCCCAACAATGCAGCCATTGCCGTATTCGCCGTTGCAGCGTTGATAGCCGCCGGAGCTTTATCCATCTTCGCGTCCTCAAACCCGGACGGGCTTGAATGGGCACTTGAAAAAATAACCGGAATAACCCAATTTGAGGTAAGGGAGCCTATTATAAACGAAGAAGGTTTTGGAACCTCTATCGCGGGCATTTTGGGCGGAATTTTGACCTTTTTGCTAGCAATTTTCACCGCTTTTGTGATTTCCACAGCAAAAAAACGGCTTTTTTCCTAAAAAATGACAAAAAGTCATCCTTTTGTCAATTTTTTATATATTTTATAACCATAAAGGAATTTCACTTTCTGGAGGTTATGTTATGAAGAGAGTTCTATTGTTGCCAATTCTGGCAATAGGTTTAATGGTTTCACAAGCAGGGGCGGCGGCAGTGGAGTGTACTAGTGGCAATAAAGCCATCAACTACCTTTGCGCATGGGACGCCCCAACCCTTACCACAAATTGCTGGAAGCTTTCGGCTAATCCTGATTCAAGCCAAACTTGTGCTGCTAGAGCTACGGCTTGTGGTGCGGGTTTGCGCCAAGCCCCTGCTGGGGATCTCTCAGCCAAGCAGAAAGACGATTATAGTTTCGACTGTACGAGTTTCGCCACTGTAAGCGGTACGCCAACATTCGACCCTCTTGAAGATGTAGGCGAAGGCGAATGTAAGAATGGGGGCACCAAACAGGTATTCTGTCAACAGCCATGGGGTTGCATGGCACTTTCTACTCAGTATTCCTCTATTGGGGAGGGAGAATCTGCTACTTGCTCACCTACTGGAACTCGTTGCACTTGCACTCAGCTTATTAACGATTGCCCTGCTGGTCAATTATACACTGATGTCAATAAAACAACAATGGGTAGTGGTGATAACAAGCAATGCACAGACTATAGTGGTGTACCAGTTGGCGGCGGCCAACCACAACCGAGTTCTTCCTCCGGTGGAAGCTCCTCTAGCGGCGATACAGACCCAATCATATCTTACAACAAGGCACCTGTCACAGGTTTGAATGTGGTTAGCTTTGCCCGCAATTTGCAGATAGCCTCCGACAAAGATGCAACGGTAGCTCTGTTTGATATGCACGGCAAACAGGTATTCGGTCAGAAGGTATTTAGCGGAACAACGACCATCAGCTTAGTAAATCAGAAAACAGGCGTTTACTACGCGGTGGTGAAATCAGGCTCGCAAAAGCAGACTGTGAAAGTGATATTGAAGTAGTATTGTAATACACCGTTTACATATATGTAAAGTATGTAAACGGTTAAAATCTTGGTGTTTTTCCAGCTTTTTGTCAAAAAGCTGTGATTTTTTACGCGAAACGTAAGAAAAGTAATTCTTTTGTCATTTTTTTAGTTTATATTTATAACCATAAAGGAATTTCACTTTCTGGAGGTTATATTATGAAGAGAGTTCTATTATTGCCAATCCTGGCAATGGGTTTAATGGTTTCACAAGCGTGGGGTGCTGCGTGTTCCTACAATGGTAAATCAATAGTAGGTTGCGAATATCCGTCTGGATGTTTTGAACTTACCGAAGAGTATACCAATGTTCCACAGGATGGGACCAAATGCAGAGGCAGTCAGAATACTACTATTTCTAATACTACTCTCTGTAAATGTAATGATGATATTATCCCGGCCTGCAAACAAGATGGGAAACTTTATTCTTTTACTAGCAGACCCTCAATTTGGACTGCTGCTCCTTGGGGCGAAAATGTTACGTGTAGCGGTAACGGCGGTACATTAGAATATAGCGATGGTTGCAACAAATGGTGTCAATACGATACTGGTTGTAACGAAATAAAACCGGATCCGGATGGTATATATGGAGACCCAACTACTACTTGTGCACAAGCAGAAGCAAATTGCCCAGCGGATAAGACATTTACCACTAGCACTTGTAGCGGTAGCAATCCCAATCCTCCTAACCCTCCCCCCGGCGGCGATCAATTCTGCAATTATGGCCCTTGCGAATTAAACCCTGCTAACCAATATGGTTGCTTAAGTGGTGGCTGCTATGCTCTAAGCAGTACAGGATGCGAAGGCGGTACAATAGTCAGTTCATGCCCTGTTTGCAATCTGCCTCCAGGAAATAGACCTGCTGGCTCTAATTGTGGCGGTGATACCCCAATTATCGTAAGCGGGCGTTCTGTTGGCTTGACAATTGTTCCAAATGGAAATATCTTGCATATCATCTCTGATAGAAATGCAACGGTGGAATTGTTCAGCATGACTGGCGCAAAAGTATTCAGCAGCAAAGTAGCCGCTGGCAATAGCTCCATCAGCTTGGAAAAGCAGAGACAGGGCGTTTACTATGCGGTAGTAAAATCCGGCTCGCAAAAGCAGACCGTTAAAGTTGTGTTGAAATAATCTCCTGAGGCAACCCTTCGGGTTGCCTCAATATGCCTTAACCCAGCTAGTCTTGCATTCTACTGTTTCGCCTACTTGTTTAAGCAAACCTATACCGAGTTCTTTGGCTTTTTTGACTGCACTCTTTTCAAAAGAAAAACCAGCCAAGCCCAAATAAATCTTGTGCTTTGCATATTCAGGGAACAAAAACCTGAAATTGGAAACTTTCTGGCTTACCATTTCATTAGGGTCATCTTTTCTCGCTTTGTATTTAATCTCTATCAAAGCCACCGTATTGCCATTGAGCATAACTATATCAAACTGGTCTTCAACTCTTTTGCCATCAGGGGTTTTTCTCAAAAGTTTGAAATCCTTGCTAATATCGTCAAATTTAATTCCAGCAAATTCCATCTTTTTTTCCAGCGAATCAAAAAAATATTCCTCCGCATACATGCCATTGCTACTGCTTATACCGCCAAGCTGAATACTTACTTCCCTTACCTTCTTACTGGTTTCTTCAACAACTTTACTGGTTTCTTCAACAACTTTCTTAGTTTCTTGCATTTGTCTATCGCTTTCCCTCGATAATCGCTTTATCTCTCGCCATTCACGCCTGCTTTCCGCACTTTCTTTGGCAAGTTTCTGCCAGAAGAGTTTGCTCTCTGCACTTGATTTGGCAAGATCCTGTCGGAAGCGTTTGCTTTCCTCACGCGATTCTTTGAATGAAGCCATAAGCTGTTTATAAGTATAAGCCATAACCCCAAATATAACAAATTTTAACCAAAATATGCCAAAAAAAGCTAATTTGCTTCATTTTGCAAACAGTTGTTGACGTCGCCAACTCTTTCGGTAATTTTTTTATATATTTACTTATATAGGACAAATTAACTGGGAGGTAATTTCCATGAAAAAAATTCTATCTCTGCCGCTTCTCGCGGTTATGGCTTTGGCTTCCCAGGCGTGGGCTGCTGAGTGTATGATAGGTACTAGCTATGCAGCTTGTGAGTACAGTGATCCCGCCTGTTATTCAATGAGCCCTGAAAATTCCAATTCTGTTACAGGAGTATGTACAAAACCTAATTGTACTTGCGACCAGCTTATTACTGCCTGCAAAAAAGATGGAAAATTGTATTCTTTTGCTACTAGACCTTCAATATGGGAAGCTGCCCCTTGGGGTAATGGCAAAACTTGTAGCGGTAACGGCGGTACATTGGAGTATAGTGCTGGTTGTGGCAAATGGTGTAAATGGTCTACAGGTTGTACTGAAATAAAAATGGATTCAGAATTTGCCACTTGTGAAGCGGCAATTAAAAATTGCAAGGATAATGCACCGAGCTATAGCGATGCCACTTGTTCTACGTTTGATGGTGGCAGGGATCCCAGTAGGACTGCTTTAGGTTGCTGCCTATGGAGCAGCACAGAAACAAATTGCCATACAATATGGTCTGACGAGACTGGTGCAGAAACTAAAGTTTCAAATTGCAAAAGCGGTACCAATAAATTCTGGAACGGTGAATGCACTAGTAGCGGTACTGGCTGCCCTACCTCTACCCCTGTCTATCCTGCCAGCTCTTCCTCAGCCGCCGCTAGTGGTGCCTCAAGCTCCTCCGTTGCTGGCGGTAGCTCGTCTTCCGTTGTTGGTGGTAGCTCGTCTTCCGGTATTGGCGGCGACAGTTCGTCTTCCGAAGATGATACGCCGATTATCTCCCACAACAAAGCACCAGTTGTAGGTTTGAGCGTGATTCATTTTGCCCGCAGTTTGCAGATAGCCTCCGGCAAAGACGCAACGGTAGCTCTGTTCGATATGCAAGGCAAGCAGGTATTCAGCCAAAAAGTACTCAGCGGAACAACGATTCTCAGCTTGGGAAAACAGAGACAAGGCATTTACTACGCAGTTGTCAGTTCCGGTGCGCAAAAACAGACTGTGAAAGTGGTGTTGAAGTAATGCCCAATTTTTATGCAACAACACCTATATATTATGTAAATGACAAGCCCCATATAGGGCACGCTTATACCACGGTTCTAGCGGATGTTTTAACCCGCTATCATAAGCTGTTTGGCTATGATGCATTTTTTATGACAGGCGTGGACGAGCACGGGCAAAAGGTGCAAAAAGCGGCCGCTGCGAGGGGCATATCTCCGCAGGAACACGTTGATGAGTATAGCGAGCATTTTAGAAATCTATGGCCAAAATTGAACATAGACTACGGATATTTTATCCGTACCACAGATGATTACCACAAAAAATTTGTGCGGGACTCCTTGCAATTTTTATTCGACAAAGGGGAAATTTATTCAAAGGAATATGAGGGTTGGTATTCCGTTGGCGAAGAGAGGTTTTTTGAGGAATCGGAGCTTGTGGACGGCAAAGACCCCATCAGCGGGCGCCCCGTGGAATGGTTGAGCGAAAAAAATTACTTCTTTAAGATGAGCAGTTATCAGCAAAAACTAATCGACCACATAAACGCTAACCCAAACTGGATCCTGCCGGACTTTCGCAAGAACGAAGTGCTCGGTTTTTTAAAAAAACCGCTCAACGACCTCTGCATAAGCCGCCCCAAATCACGGCTTTCGTGGGGCATACCGTTGCCATTTGATGAAGACTTTGTAACCTACGTTTGGGTGGATGCCCTTGAAAATTACATAAGCGGAGTCCAAGACAAAAAGCACAAAGACGGCACTCCTCTTTGGCCTGCGGACTTCCACATAATAGGCAAAGACATTTTGACAACGCATTGCATATATTGGCCTACTATAATAATGGCAATGGGCTGGGAACTTCCCAAACACATTCTAGCGCACGGCTGGTGGATGATAGACGGCTCTAAGATGAGCAAAACAAGCGGCACAGGCGTAAACCCCATGGACTATGTGGAAACCTACGGCGTTGATGTTTTCCGCTACTTCTTGATACGGGAAATGGTGGTTGGGCTTGACTCCACATTCGGGCACGACTCCTTTGTTCGTAGAATAAACTCGGACTTGGCAAACGATTTGGGCAATGGGTTAAACAGAATTCACAAATTGATATTGACCAACTTTGGCGGCAAAATTCCCGTGCCCCCCGCATCTGCTCAAAGCGGAGAGCAAGAAAAGGAATTGCTCGGCTACTCGGAAAAAGCCACTCAATTCGCAAAGGAAAATATGGGCGAAGCAAAGCTGAGCTTGGTGGTGGAAGAAATTTTAAATTCGGTAAGGGCGTTGAACAGATATTTGGAAATGACCGCTCCCTGGAAACTCGCTAAAAGTACAGAGCAAAAAGACAAGGACAAACTTGCCACCGTTTTATACACAGGTGCAGAAGTTTTGAGGGTTGCCCTAGCTCTGCTCTCCCCTGTTATGCCTCAAAAAGCTGAGAAGGGGCGTTTGATGCTGGGCGCAAGTGATAGCGTTCTAAAAGGCGGCGAAACTTTAGGTGAAGGAGAGGCTTTGTTCCCTAGAATAATGGAAGAAAAGTGAAAATGTTTTTTTTCTTTCCGTTAATCCTGCTGCTTCTTTTCTATGCATGGCGACGTTTTCGTTATGTGTTCCCAAAAAAATATCGCCGCATAGGAGCGTGTATCTTTGTATTTGGCTTTGCGGCCAGCTTTCTTTACCGGGTATTCAGAAACGATTCCATCATTGCAGTCTTGGCTATAATAGGCTCATTGTGTTTGGTGTTCTTGGCAAATTGGGTTGTGTTTTGCGTGCTTTGGGATTTGTATCTGGGCATAAGGCGGCTCATGGGCAAAAAAAGGCTCTCAAACAAAAGGCTGAGGATGCGAAGGGAACCTTTGTTCGCGAGCTGCATAGGAGCTTTAACATTGGCGTTTTTTATAATAGGCGGGCCATTGCATTCCAATTTTTTGATGGTAACCGTAAAAGAAACTTTGCAAACCGAGCCAAAAAAAACGCTGCGAATAGCCCTGTTCAGCGATATACATTTCAACGCTCTTTTTCAACAAAACAAATTGGAGAGAATTGTGGACTCCCTCATAATTCTGCGGCCAGATGCCATATTTTTCGCAGGCGATTTAGCCGACCTCCCAAAAGATAAATTGCAAGAAAGAGGTTATGATTCTCTGTTCAGCCAAATAAGAGCACCGCTCGGTTTTTATGTGACCACGGGCAACCACGAAGCCTATATGAACCCAAAAGGGCGAACCATCGAATGGCTGCAAAGTTTTGACAATGTAACTCTCCTGATGGATAGCACCGTTTGCAATGATTTCTTCTGCGTGACGGGGCGCTTAGACCATCAATATGCAGACCGGCATAACGGGAAAGTCAGAACTCCGCTCCCGGAAATTATGCCGGAGAACAGCTCTGTCCCTTGGTTTTTGATAGACCACCAGCCAAAGGGATTGGACGTTAGGGATATAGATTTAACTAGAAAACCCGACTTTGCCTTTAGCGGGCACACTCACGCAGGGCAATTTTTTCCCGTGACTATTATCATAAAGCTATTGTGGCCGTTGAATCATGGTTTAGGCGAACTCAGCGGCATTCCGTGGTATGTCACCAGCGGCATAGGTCAATGGGGGCCGCCCGTGCGCATAGGCTCAAAAGCGGAGTTAGTTTTATTTATTTTCTAAATTTTCTTTTGTGTTCAGTGAATTATCAAACTTAAAATTATTCGATACCATAGAAGTCCGCTTTTCGGATTTTCTAGACATATTTTTAATATCCTGCGTTATATACTGTTTTTTTTGGCTTTTTAAAGGGACACGCGCCGTTCAGATGTTCTTTGGCTTGCTGCTAGTCGCGGTAGTCTGGTTTTTATCGATATTCTTTGATTTGCGCGGGCTTTCCAAGCTGATAGGCACTTTGGCAGCTTTGGGAGTGGTGGCAATAGTGATAGTGTTCCAACCGGAAATTCGCGGCATGTTGACAAGGATAGGGCAAATAGCAAATGCTTTAAGCCTGCAAACCATATTCTTCAAATCCAGCGGACTCTCGGAAATAACCGAACAAATAGTGGATTCCGTTTTGGAACTGCAAAAAAAAACGCACGGTGCGTTGATTGTACTTGAGAAAAGAGTGGGTTTAAAATCCTATATAGATTCAGGCGAGGTTATAAACGGCGAATTTTCCAAAAAACTTTTATGCACGCTTTTTTACCCCGGCACAGCATTGCACGATGGAGCGGTGGTAATTTTGCGAGATAAAATTTTAGCAGCGGGATGCGTGCTACCCATGCCAACAGGAGCAGCAGCAGCCGAGCAATCCGGCGGAATGCGCCACCGAGCCGCCAAAGCATTGGCAGCCGAAACAGACGCCCTCGTTATAGTTGTATCCGAAGAAACAGGCTACATATCCATAGCATACCGCGGCAGTTTCCGCACAAGGCAGAGCAAAAAAGAATTGGAAGAAGAGATAAAACGCCACTGGAAAGAACTCTATGAAAAATGACAAAAACCAAAAACGCGTGAGCGTTCGGGTTTTGGCTATAGTGCTATTTTTGCTGATATTTCTGTTTTTGATTTTTCAATGCCAAATAAAAGAGAGAAACGGCAGGCTTGAGGAAATTGCAAAAGAGCAGCGGGAGCTGCAACTCCAAATTGCCATAGAAAAAGCGCAAGGAATTGCGGACTCGCTCATCAAAGAAGATTCCATAAAAAAAGCTGATACGGTAGGGGAAGTTTCCCCCTCGCCTGCGATGCGCAAAAGCGCATCTTCGGCTACCCCCTCTGCGGGGGGCACCCCCGCAACACCCCCTGTAGAAACAGTGGCAGACTCAACTCCGCCGCAAGCATCTATTCTTCCCCCGCCCGGGCGCTACTTCAGACCTATAGATTTACACGTTGAATGTGGCGAACCCAAATGCGAAACGGAAATTTCCATAGGAGATTCGCTAAACCCCGTGAAAGGAAAAATCGAAAACTACAACCAAACTGGCAAAGTATATTTCCGAGCTACAGATTCCGCTCGCAACGTGAGCCAATGGCAAACCGCCACTTATGATATGGCAAGGGACAACAACTGCTCAGAAAATTCTTACCCCGTTCCTGTAAAAGGAAAAACCGTTTGCATAGACGCTTACGAATTCCCCAATAAGTACGGAGAAAAACCCCGCAACATGGTAAGCCAAAATGCTGCCGTTATGCTTTGCGAAAATGCTGGCAAAAGATTGTGCTCCGTAGAGGAATGGCAAGCCGCTTGCCAGGGTAATCAGAACTCGCGCTACCCTTACGGAAATTCCTACAACCAAACAAAATGCGCAACAGATTTAAAATCCGCAAAGGAACCGAACCGTTCCGGCCACACCGAGCATTGTCGCAGCTATTACGGCATGTACGACATGAGCGGCAATCTGTGGGAATGGACAAGCACGCCAGCGGAAAGAGAGGGTTTGTTTTTGGTTGCTGGCGGCGCATGGAACACGCAAAACGCGAGCAGCTGCACAGAGACCAAATTCAGTTTTTACCCTCAGAACGAGTATCCTTTTGTAGGGTTTAGATGCTGCAAATAGGGCGTATTGCTACAATCTTACTCGGTGTTATTGGCTATGCCATCACAATGGCGCGTTCCGTGAGCTTTTGGGACTGCGGGGAATATATAGCGGCAGCAAATGTACTTGGCATTCCGCACCCACCCGGTAATCCGCTCTTTGTTCTGCTGGGGCGTGTTTTTATCATTCTCTTTGGCTGGCTGAATAGCCCCGCGTTTGCAGTTAATTTGATAAGTGCCATAAGTTCAATTCTGTGCTGCCTGCTGGTTTTTGAAATCACCGTTAAAATTTTGCCAAAAGAGTTGGACGAACGTATTTACTTTAAACAGAGTTTACGCTGCCTGCTGGGATTTTTTGCCGCTTCAATTTCCCTTTTTGGCAACGCCTTTTGGTTCAACGCGGTGGAAGCCGGGGCTTACGCCCCCGCGATGCTCTTGATAATGCTGCAAGTTTGGGCTGTCTTAAAATGGAAGGAAACCCGTGGCAATAAATATCTGCTTTTTATTTTATACATAGCATCTCTAGGGCTTGGCGTTCACACTTTTTGCTTGCTGCCTTTGCCCGTAATTTTTGTTTTTGTTTTGTTCAATAGAATTAAATTTTCGGTTAAATTGTTTTTTGCCGCTGCGTTTTTAATCGTTTTGGGATTGTCCTCTCAATTATATTTACCTATTCGCTCATCCACGGAACCCATTTTAAACGAAAACAACCCCGCAGAATTCAAGAATTTTTTAGATGTGTTAAACAGAAAGCAATATGGCAATATGAATATGTTTGAGCGGGCGTTGTATCGCAGAGCGCCTCTTATCGGTCAATTTGGATTTTCAACAAACATAGGTTATCTGGGCTATCATTTAAACCAATGGGTGCCAGCGCCTTTGGGAGCGCAGGATTTTGGAGCTTGGGGAGAAAATCCCATAGAAAAGTTGCAATTCTTTCACCGGATAATTTTTGAGTTTTTGCTCATAGCCGTATTTGCAGGTGTATGGCTTCACAGAAAAAACTCTGCGGTGGTTTTGGTAAGCTCCATGTTTTTGCTCAGTTCTGCTGGCTTGGTGCTTTATCTAAATATGGCGGATGGCACAAGGCCGGATAGCTATAATGTAAAGCAATGGAACTCGCAAACAAAGGAACTGCGAAAATTTGTGCCGGATTCAATTCCGGATTTGCCAAGCCTTAAACAGATAAATATGCAATTCTCTTTTTACTACGCCTTGCCCGGCAATATGCGCGGAGGCTGGTTGAACGCTGCAACGGCAGCGGACGGGATAAGGACATATATGGCTTGGGACGATGCTCTGGAAGAACAGGGTAAAACAATGCCTTCTCCGCCGGAAAACGTCCGTAGGGAAGTGCGTAACAGGGATTATTTTTTCACACCAGCTTTTCTGTTTTTTGCGATAATGGCTGCGGTTGCTTGCAGCGCGCTTCTTCAAAAATACCCCAAGGCGGATAAATTTATTGCACCTCTGCTTCTCTTCGCATGGATGATACCTTTCATCTGCAACTTCCCAACGAATAATCGCTCAAAGGATTTCACGGCGCGTGATTTTGCGGTCAACATTTTGAACAGCATTCCGCAAGATGGCATTTTAATAACTTATGGAGACAACGACACATTCCCGCTGTGGTATATGCAGATGGCGGAAAATTACCGCACGGATGTAGTGGTGATAAATGAAATCCTTTCCTACGGCGAATGGTATAGAGAGCAGATTTTGAAAAAACATCCTAATTTAATTGAAAGTGGAGATTTAATTGAAAACAAGGAAAGTTTTATGCGCAAAGTAATAGAGGGCAATTGGGCTGGGGGAAGTGTTAATTTTATGCTTGGCGTTAAAACTGAGAACTATGCGGAATTTTCCAAGAATATGCCGATAATCGGGCTTATGAGAAATTTAGGTATGGAGCAGCAAAAAGCGGATTCCCTGCTCCTCGCAAACTTAACGGCAAACTACCGCTATTCCCAGTTCAAAGCGAGAGGGCAAGAAGCAAACGAGCAAACCTTTGCCGTTTACCGCTATTTGGCAAAAACAGCTCTGCAAAAAGAACCTTCCTCTGAACAGAAAAAGATTTTAGAAGGGCTATTGAGTCGTTGACTCAAGAAAAAAAATCCTTGACCTTGCTCTTTATCAAAGATTCCGGGGCTATAAAGGGCTTTTTACTTATAGTTATGTTCAAGCTGCCATTTTCAAAAACATAAGAGCCTTCCAACCCAGAGCCGCTAAAAGACCCTGCATTGCAATCCCCTTTCATGCTTGCACCGGCCTCCTTGATGGCATTTTTCGCTTTTTCAAATGACTCTTGCGGATTGCTTATTGGCACGGAAAATTTGAACATGGTTATAATATAGTTATTTTCCTATAATTACTATATTTATTGACAATATAAAAGGAGGCTTTATGCCATTTTGTTCTAAATGCGGGACGGAAGTTTCAGAAGAAGTTAAATTCTGTTCAAAGTGCGGGAACGACCTACAAGCCGCTTCATCCGCCAGCAGCGACAGCGAGCAAGCTGGGAATCTTTCGCTCTGGGAATATTATATAAAAGTTATTAAAAATTATGTGAATTTCAAAGGCAGGGCAAGAAGAAAGGAATATTGGGGATTTTTTCTCTTTAATTTTATCATTGGCATTGCACTGGCATTTTTCGGAGGCGTTATAAGCGGCATAGCTGGAGATGATGAAGGAACTTTGGGAGTTGTGCTATATTATTTATATATTTTTGCAACAGCCCTTCCAGGCATCGCAGTACTAATCCGCCGCCTTCACGATACGGGCAAAAGCGGCTGGTTATGGCTTCTTGCATTTATTCCCATAGTGGGAGTGATTATCATTCTGATATGGACTTGCACAAACAGCCAGTCCGGCGAAAATAAATACGGCCCTAACCCAAAAGGAGTGTAAAATGAAAACTCTCTCTCAAACAGACCCCGCAATTCTAGAGCTGATAGGCAAAGAAACCAAACGGCAAGAAGAAGGCATAGAGCTTATAGCTTCTGAAAACTATGCTTCAAAAGCGGTTATGGAAGCCCTTGGCAGCTCGCTCACAAACAAATACAGCGAAGGCTATGTTGGCAAACGCTATTACGGCGGCAATCAGGTTATAGACGAAGTTGAAAGCCTCGCTATAGAGAGATGCAAAAAACTTTTCAACTGCGAGCACGTGAACGTCCAGCCGCTTTCCGGCAGCCCCGCAAACGCAGCTGTTTATTTTGCAACCCTCAAACCGGGCGACAAAGTTCTTGGCTTGCAGCTAGACCACGGCGGGCATTTATCCCACGGGCATCCTGTAAACTTCTCCGGCTTGCTCTACAACTTCACGCAATATCAAGTTGATAAAGAAACCGGCAGAATAAACATGGAAAAGGTTAGAGAAATAGCTTTAAAGGAAAAACCAAAGATGATTTTGGCGGGCTTCTCGGCATATAGCAGAAATCTGGAATGGAAAAAATTTAAGGAAATAGCTGACGAAGTAGGAGCCATAACATTTGCGGATATAGCCCACATAGCAGGTTTGATAGCAGGCAAAGCCATAGAAAGCCCTATCCCCTACTTTGATATTGTGAGTTCCACAACGCACAAAACTTTAAGAGGCCCTCGCGGCGCAATAATAATGTGCAAAGAAAAATTTGCAAAAGACATCGACAAATCCGTGTTCCCCGGTATGCAAGGCGGCCCTCACGACCACGCAACAGCAGCTAGAGCAGTAGCTTTCCACGAAGCGTTGCAACCCGAATTCCAAACTTATGCAAAAAACGTCATAGAAAATGCCCAAGCGATGGCAGCAGAGCTAATGGCAGCAGGCCTCAAAATAATTTCAGACGGGACGGATAATCATTTGATGGTTGTAGATGTAACTAGCAAGGGCATCTCAGGCAAAGAAGCTGAACGGGTCTTGGATTTAGTGGGCATTTCCACAAGCCGCTCCACAATTCCTTTTGACCCTCGCAAACCAATGGATCCATCCGGTATTCGGCTTGGAACTCCGGCAATCACAACCAGAGGTTTTGATGCAGAGGACTCCCGTGCTGTAGCCCGCGCAATTACGCAGGCTATTGAAAATCACAGCGACAACAAAAAACTGGAAAGCATAAGAGAGAGCATTTTGGCACTTTGCAAAAAGAGACCGCTGTACAGTTGATTAAATAATTGATTATATTTCCGTAATCAAATAGCCATTCTTTCCTTTTGCCTTAACCTTGTAGAGATTGGTATCGGCAGCGGAAAATATCTCCCCATAAACAGGCGCAATTTCGCTAAACTTAGTTATGATAACTCCTATGCTTGCGCTGACACCAGTTTTATCTTGAGCATAAGTTATCTGCGAAAGTTCTTCTTTAAAAATCTTGCATTTATCTTCAACAATTTGCTCACCCTCAATATCGTCCAAGCAAACCGCAAATTCGTCCCCGCCAAGGCGAACCACAACTCCAGGCATATCACCAAACACTTGCCTCAAAATTATTCCAGTG
>JAITFO010000028.1 GCA_031281265.1 Candidatus Fibrimonadaceae bacterium | reverse complement strand
GGGGGGGGCAAAAACGTTAGAAGCGAAACGCTTAATTGAGAGTGGAGAATTGAGAGTATTCTGAGATAAATGCTTTGCAACATCTCTATTCTTTTGTATTTTGTAACTCTTTATTCTCAATTCTCAACTCTCCATTCTCAACTAGCAACCAAGTTTGCCATACCTTATGGCAGAAGGTTTGGCGGTGGCGGCTTGTTTTGAGCTACGGGTCATAAATCGGGAGTAAATATAGAAAATTATTGCAATTCGTCAGGGTCAATAATATACCCTCACACTTTGAACTGATTTACGGTGGTTTTCAAGTCGCTTGCGACCTTGCTCAAATCCATAGCAAACTTATTGACCTGCTCCGCGTCACGAGCGGCTTCTTCCGCAACGTGGCTAACGTCCACCACGTTGCTGCTGACATTGGTCGCACCTTCTGCAACCTCGTTTGCGTTTCTGGAAACATTGTTTGTGCCTTTTGCAACTTCGGCAATGGCACTAGCCACCCTTTTTGCACCTGTATTGGCTTGCACAACATTGCTGGCTATTTCGTTGCTGGCTTTGGTTTGCTGGCTCACGTGCCCGGCTATGGCTTCTACGCCGTGATTTATTTTAGTTATAATGCTAGAAACCTCGCCGATAACTTCTATAGCATCGTTTGTTCCAGCTTGTATGCTTTCAATCATATTGGTTATGTTGTCTGCACTTGCCGCGCTTTGGTTTGCGAGTTCCTTTATTTCTCCGGCAACAACAGCAAAGCCTTTGCCAGACTCGCCCGCACTCGCCGCTTCTATGGTGGCGTTGAGCGCAAGCAGGTTGGTTTTATCGGCTATTTTTTTGATAACTTCCGTGATTTGCCCTATTTCTTTTGCCGCCAAGCCCAGTTTGTTTATGACGTTTGTCGCTTCTTTGCTCTTAACTGTAGCTTCCCCAGAAACTTTGCGTGCCTCGCCTGCATTGGAGGCTATTTCGCTTATGCTCGCGCTCATCTGTTCAATGGCAGCCGCAACGGTATTCATATTCACGCTCATCTCCTCTGCCGCGCTGGCAACCTCGTTGGCGTTTGCAGATGCCCGTTCCGCTCCGCTCGCTATCGCGTGGATATTCTCTGTTATTTGCCCAGTGGTGTTTGCCGCTTCGGTTGACTGCTTAACCGTTTTTTCCGATGAAGAGGACAATTTATTGGAGACCTTGTAAAGCTCTTCGGAAGCAGAGGCGAGTGTGGTGGTGCAGGTTTGTGCCTCGGTAATCGGATGCCTGAGCGCGTCCATGAGTTTGTTGAAAGAATAAGCTATGTCGCCAATCTCGTCTTTTGGTTGGTCTGCTATTCTGTGAGTTAAATCCCAGTCGGTAGAAACCTTATTTAGGGTTGCCGCTGCTTTTTTGAGAGGTTTGATTATCCTGCCTATAAACACATTGAATACTATGAATATAATGGCTATGGCTACCACCATAGCCAAAAAAATAGCCGTCATATTGCTATTCAGGTAATCGTTCATATCAAGGGGATGAATTACCACTATATGCCAGCCCAAAGTGGGTACGGCACCAACCGCAATTTCTCCATCAGGAATGGAAATATCTTGTATTTGCTCACTGGAAATGCCTTTGGCAACTTTAAATATCTCGTCCCCTACTTCGCCGAGTGCTTTGCTGAGAACCATTTTGTCTGTGACGATTGAAGCGTTTTTTGCGCCCGTGATTTCCCCTAAGCTATTGAAAAAATACATATCTGCGACGTTGGAGTAATTTTTGTATATGGAATTTATGAAGGATGTTAAGTCTACGCCTGTTCCAAGTATCCCAACAGGTTTTTTCTTATTTTTTCCGTCAAAAACAGGTGCATTTAACCAGAGCATTGTCTTTTTCAAATCTGGGTTATAGTTGATGTTGAAATTGAATTTTTCAGTTTCGTACATAGTCATTTTGTACCAATAATTATTGGGGTCGTTGACATCAACCGTATAGGCGTAGGCATCATCGGAGTAGAATTTTTTATCCGCATCGCTCACCCAAAATACACTATTGCTGGCAAAAGCACTGCGATATTCAGCGATTTCTCGCAGAGCTAATTTTTCCAGACTGGAATCTGCTGGGTTGAGCATATATTGCTGTATAAGCGGAGAGCCAGCCATTTTAACGGCAATGGCAATTTCGCCATTGACTAAGGATTCCAGCTTAAATCTCTCTATCTCTAACAATTGCCGCAAATCGGTTTTTTTATTTATACGAGCTATGTTTTGCATAGAAGCTACAAAAGTTATGCTCCCAGCAATGAGAATTACCAGAAAAAAAACAATTGAAAAAACAAATAATCTGCGTTTTATTGAAGTTCTTTTTGCCATAATGATATATTCCTATTTTTCCCTGCCAGAACCGTGGGTTGCTATGAGCTGTTCTGGCAGGGAACCCCAGCCAAAATAAGGAGGTGTGTTGGCAGGGGGGAACCCCAGCCAGAACTAGGACGTTTGCCCTGGCTGGGATTGTTAGGTTATTTCCTTTCTATTTTTTCTCCTCTTCTTTCCACTTTTCAGGCTCTTTTTCATTTTGAGCGTGGATTTTCATGCCGCTAAAATATGCATAGCCTTTGTTGGAGTTGGTACAACCGCCTGTTTGGGTAAATGTGGTACCAGCCTTGACAAGATCACCATCCTTAAACGCAAGACCAGGACCTATCGCCCAATTAAAGAGCTGCCGCCCATCTTCTGCAATATCCCATATAGGAATTTGTACAGCCTGCCATTTGTTATAATTCATAGCATTCGGCATAGTAAAATCTTTCTTTACCGTTATGGGAATCTCCCGCTGGCAGTAGCCATCAGCGTTTGTTATGATTTTTACCTTCCCTATTTCGTAAAGCTGGCCCGCTTCGCTGGCTTTGAACTCATCGCTGTAAGAAACAGGAATTTCCTTGCCCGCTAGTGAAGCAGCCTCCGTTTTGCTATCAGCCATATACTTGTCTTGGAGTTCTTTTTTGGTTTTTTCGTATTTCTCCCAGGCACTCTTGCTTTCATCTTTTTCGTATTTCTCTTTGGCAACTTTATTTCCTGTTCGCCAACTATCCTCTATGCGTGGGAGCTTGCCGAGGTATTTGTTTTCGGGCAAGTTACTGCTACCGCCACCGCCACCGCAATCTACTAGTGAAAAAGTTAATGCCATAGCAAACACAAGATTTGCCGCGAGTGTGAGTTTTGAAAAATTGTTTTTCATCGTGTCTCCATTGTATTTGCTTCGCGGAATTGCAAAGCAAAATAAGTTCATTGAATAAAAAATATCATATTTTTTTACCTTTTACAAGGGGTGTGGCGTAGATAACACGTATTTCGGCGTGGAATGCTTAAACAACTCTATTTCTCCCTGATGCTTTTGCTGAATATAATGCTTTATCCGCTTCGTGCAATAATTGTACATGAGAATTGTTATCATTTGGTACAGCATTTGCCATACCTACGCTGATTGTTAAATATTTTGAGCATGAACTCATAGGATGAGGTATTTTCATATCTTCAATGCTTTGTACCATTGTTTTTGTAAATTCAAATGCTTCAACTTTTTCAACAAATGGCAAAACGCAAACAAATTCTTCGCCGCCAAATCTTGCAATAAAATCGGTTTCTCTTTTTATATTGTTTTTTAAGCATTTTGCTACAGTGATAAGAGCCTTGTCTCCTTCTAAATGCCCTAAAGAGTCGTTATATTTTTTAAAATAATCAAGGTCTATCAATAATATTGTCACAGGAAGTTTTAAACGATGATTTTGTTTCCATACCAATTCTATATATTCTAAAAATTAACGTCTGTTATTCAGGTTTGTCAATTCATCTGTCATTGATAGTGATTTTTGTTTTTAATTTGCAATGGCGAGTTTTTTAGCCATAACAATGAATAAGGTTGCTAGTATAGTTCCAAGCACTATGATTGAGAACCTCATTTTTCTCATTTCTCTGAAATAGGTTTCTTCTGGTATCATTGCGGCGATGTACCAGCCGTTTTTAAGTTGATGGGAAAATAAAATGGATTTTTCGCCTTTGTAATTTTTTATCTTATGTTCTAAAACGGGTTTTCCACGTTTTAAGTCTTCCACATAAGGTGCTACCATACTGTTAATGTCTGTCACTTTTTTACCCAAGGCTGTACTGTCGGGGTGGGCAAGTATATCAAATTGGCTGTTTAGCAGTATTCCGTAGCCGTTAAATGCAAAATGCGTATTAGTGATAAGTTCCCTAACTCCGTCCAGTACTATATCAAGGCAAACTATGCCTAGAGGTTTGCCCTCTGAGCTAAATATGCGGCGTGTGAATGTAAGGGTATATACACCCGTTGCTATTGATATATATGGCTCGGTAACTGTGGTTTTTCCGTTTGCCTCCACAGCAGTTTTGTACCAGGGGCGGTCGTTGGGCCTATAGCTGGCTGGCGGTATCCAGCCTGTGCCATCGTGAAACTTGTCTTCAAATACGTCAAAAAAACCATATACTCCTGTGGAGTATATTTTAAATTTTTCATCGTTGAATATATAATTGTTAATGTCCGTTATATATTTTGATACCATTTCGTAACTCGCACCCTGTAATATCATCAAGCGGGCTGTTTCAGACAAATACGTGTGCATATTTTCCAATTCTTGAAGATTGGAAGATATGTTGAGTTCTGTGGTATCAAGCGCAGATCTAGCATCATTCATTATATGCCTGTTCTCTATGTTGCTCATAAACCACGAACACAGGAAAACCAATAGCGCAAACGCAAGTATTATGAATGATGTATGTACAAAACTTCTGTTCATTTGTTAATCCAGTTGTATTGAATTCGGAGCCCCTGCCAAAACCTGGAGGAGTTCTGGCAGGAGCTGATAAGCCGCTTATTTCTTTTTTATGAAAGTTGACCCAGCAAGTTTCAACATATCGCCTTTAATCTCATACATCATAGTTTGTTTCTTGCCATTGCTATCAGTAAATATTATTTCTGACCATTTAGCATCGTCTAGCGACTGGTATTTGATTTGAAAAGTACCTTCTATTTTCATACCCATTACTTCTAATGTGTATTTATCACCTTCAAAAGTGTATAATGAATTATAGCTACCTTCGTAAATACCAGAAGGTTTTTCGGGACCGCCGCAAGCTATGAGTGAAAAGGTGAATGCCATAGCAAGTACGAAGCTCGCCGCCAATCGGGAAAACCGATTTGATTTCATAATAAATCTCCTATGGTTTGTTGTAAAAGCCATTGTGTAAAAAATATCATACTTTTTTACCTTTTACAAGGGGTAAAGCGTAGATAGCTCGTTTTTCGGCGTGAAATGCAAATTCTTATTTTTCTATTTTGTTTTGTAAGGTTGTGAGATAATGATAAAACGCCGTGGTTTACTTCTTTTTTTTATTTCATTTTTAACACTATTTATAGTGTCTATTGTCGCAAATTATTTTATCAATTTTTCTGTGCGTGCAATGGAACACAATATAAAGCACCGCATGATTTCTGTGGCTGAATATTTGGCAAGCACCGTAAGCATAGAGGAATTGGATAAATATCAAAAAAAAGAAGATATGGAACTTCAATCTTACAAAGATTTGCGTAAAAAACTGCTGGAATTTTCCAAAAAAGCCGAAGTTCTTTATGTGTATTTTATGCGCCCTTCGCCGGATTCAGCACAATATATACAGTATATAGTGGATAATGATTTTGACGAAGAAACGCGGGTTGGTTTGGATACTCCGCCATTTAATCCGCACCACACACCCTGGATGCTGCCTGTGTTTGAGGAGGGGCAAACCAAGTATTCTGGCTTAGGTCATTATACTCCTGGCTGGGAAGGCTTGCTGAACGGCTTTGCTCCTATTTTTGACAGCGAAGGTAATGTTAAAGCAATTGCGGGAGTGGATATAAAAGACAATGAGATTGTATTTGCAGAGCGAATGATATTAATTCTTACGACGGTTCAAATTATTTCCGTGGTACTTGTGTTTGTAAGTGGCTTATTAGGCCTTATAGAAGCGAATAAAGCCAATGAAGCCAAAACCAAATTTTTGGCAAAGATGAGCCATGAGATAAGAACTCCGATGAACGCAATAATAGGAATGGCAGAGCTTGCCCTGCGCGAAAAAATTACTTCTACCGTAAAGGAATATATTTTAACAGTTAAACATGCGGGTACAAACCTTTTATCCATAATCAATGACATTTTGGACATTTCAAAAATTGAAAGCGGAAAATTGGAAATAGTTCCGAGCAATTATTCATTTTCATCTATGCTCAATGATGTAGTCAATATTGTCAAAATGAAAATCATGGATTCGGAACTGAGATTTGATATAAATATAGACAGCAATATACCGAATTTCCTTTTTGGGGACGAGGTTAGAATAAGGCAAGTGTTGCTCAACATATTGGGCAACGCCGTTAAATACACGAAAAAAGGCTTTATCTCATTTTCCGCAAATGGAGAAATAATAAAAAACACTGTTCTTTTAACTATGGAGATTGCCGATAGCGGTATAGGCATAAAACCAGAAGATTTGAAGAAGCTGTTTGACGAATTTACCCGAATGGATATGGAGTCCAAAAAAGGCATTGAAGGCACGGGGCTTGGGCTTCCCATAGCGAAAAATCTCTTGACTGCGATGGGCGGGGATATAAGCGTTAAATCGGAATATGGCAAAGGCAGCACATTCACCGTTAAATTGCCGCAGAAAATAAGTGTCAATGAACTTTTCGATTCCATTAAAAACGAAAACCTAACAATTAAATTTACCGCTCCAAACGCAAAGGTTCTTGTTGTGGACGACATTGATGCGAATTTAAAGGTGGTCAAGGGCTTAATGCAGCCATACAAAATGCAAGTTGATTTGTGCACAAGCGGAGCAGAAGCAATTGAAAAGGTAAAAGCAAATGGTTACGACTTGGTGTTTATAGACCATATGATGCCGGAGATGGACGGCGTTGAAGCAACGAAGCTCATAAGGAAAATAGAGAGCGAAAATCCGTATTATGCAAATCTGCCGATTATCGCACTCACTGCCAACGCTGTCTCTGGCGTAAAGGAAATGTTTTTATCAAATGGCTTCAACGATTTTTTGTCTAAACCCATAGACATCATTGACCTGAATTCCATTCTGGAAAAATGGTTGCCAAAGGAAAAGCAAACTAAGCATTCACCATAACATAAATAGTGAATACGCTCTCGGTTCTCTCTATGGAAATATAGCCGCCATAACGCTCGGCAACGGACTTAACGCTTCGCAAGCCAAAACCGCCATCTTTTTTGTTGCTAAAAAGTTCTCCGCTCTTTTCGTTTACAATGCCGTCATAACTATTTTTTACCATTATCGCCAAATTCTGCTCATTTGTTTTCACCGCCAATTCTATTTCCCCGCCGTTCTCCAATTTTTTGCAGGCTTCCAAAGCATTTTCCAATAGGTTGCCTAAAATTATGCAAATGTCATAGCGGGGCACGGAAAGCGTTTTGGGAAATGCAATTTTGGCATTGTATTTTATGTTGAATTTCTCGCAATTTTTGGCATAGTTGGCAAGCAATGCGTTGATTACGGAATCTGTGCAGTAATAATGCAACTCTCCCTCTGGCATCTTTTCTCTTATCTCTGTTAAATATAGCTCTATTTTCTCTATATTGCCCGTTTGCAGTAATTCATCAATTACTTTAAGATGATATTTAAAATCGTGACGTAAAATGCTCAAAGTTTCGCGCATTTCCGCCATTTTTTGATAGTGCGCTCTCTCGGCAGATACAAGGCCGCGAGCAAATTCAGCTTCGGCTTTGCGTATATTTATGGCATTGTAAACATTGTGATAAAACCAAC
>JAITFO010000050.1 GCA_031281265.1 Candidatus Fibrimonadaceae bacterium | reverse complement strand
TAACATTGCTCGCAAAGATGAACTTGGCTTCGCAACTATTCCCAGAGCACAATTTGCCCAAATTTGATGAGGAAGATTTCTCCTTAATTATGGATGAATTTTGCAACGGAGTTTTTTTGTTGAGGGATTTGAACGATGAGCGGTATAGAAAAATCATTGAGGATTATTTTGGGATTCATTGGCTGGAATGGCTGCACAGAAATTTTCCCAGCTCGTTGAAACTTCCAAACGGCAGAATGGCAAAATATCTGTATAATTCGGAAGGAATGGTGGAACTCTCCGCAAGGATAGGTGATTTTATAGGTATGCAGGGCGAGCATTTTATAGCGGAGAACCGCTTGCGTGTTCGCTATGACATTTTGGCTCCGAATTACCGCACGGTTCAAAAAACATGGAATTTAAGCGACTTCTGGCAAAACACCTATCCGCAAGTGAAAAAAGAACTCAGGGGCAGATATCCTAGGCACCCGTGGCCTTAGAATTCACACCGTTAAATAATCTCGTTTTGCCAAGCTCATCGCTATTTTTTTTTCGTAATACGCTGCTTCGTTTATAAAAGTGGGATAGCAGGTTTCGCCTTCCCAGAGAATTTCCTTGCCGTCAAAGCCCAGAAATACGGGCATTCCGGCACTTAGCTCGCAAAAATCCTTGCCCTGCAAAGCGGGATGCACCATAGCGGCGATGTTGCCTCCGCTGTCTCTTGGATAGTCCACATTGCGTATTTCCGAGAATGTTTCAATTTTACCGCTCGTTTTTGGCAAGCTGCCATTTTTCCAAGCTTCGATGAGTTCCAAAAAACGAAAGGCAACTCGTTCCACTTTAAAAAATAATTCCGCATCAAGCGTTCCGTGGGCTTGAGGGCCTGCTTCTATGCAGACATCTGTTTTTGCTACTGTGCCGATATAGGGCGATTCGGTGCGCTCTTCTTCTTGCAAATAAATATGTACATCCGTAAACTCCTTTGCTATATGCGTGCATATATTCAATATATCCGAATCCATATGGCTTAAAATCAGCGTAATTCCCATATTCGCCGTGGTGTTGTGCAAATCTAAAATAAAATCAGGAGCGTCTTCCGTGCCTTTTTGCCCGAGCATTGCGTTTATAACCTTTGCCCTGATGTTTTCCAATCCCTCTGTTTTTGAATTAAGGTTAGACATCGCAAAGCATCTATTTAAATCGCAGTCTATATATCTGCGGCATTTTTCCGCCGCCGCTGGATTGGCCAAAAACCAGCCGTGTTTTTTTGCCAAATAGACACCCGTCAGCTCGTTCCCGTGCGTTCCCCCGCAAATTATTATTTTGTTCGCAGATAGCATTTGTGGTTAATTTATAAAAGTTTAATTAAGGAGGCAACGAACGCTGAACAAATTTTCGCCCTTCCTATAGCTGCCCCCGCCAACACCATCATCGTCGAAGTACATACCCCCGCCGTAGGCACTGTTGACATTGTACTCCGAGGCACTCCACCAGTAACCGAGGACGCCGATATCGCCGAAATAGCCGTCCGAACGGCCTAGACCACCCGACAAAGCCATAAAACCGTAAGTATCCTCGCCGTTGCCTGGTTTTCCTTTATAACTAAGCCAACCATCAACAGACTTAAGATATTTGCCTGCTGTTTTTTCCCCGCCTACCTCTGCCGCCAAATCTTCCCACTCCACATCGCTCGGCAAATGCCAGCCTGATGGACAAGCCTTCATAGCCGTTTCCCAATCATACAACCTACCGTATTTATCGCAGTAGACTGTACTATCATTGTAGCATTTAGAACCGCTCATCTCGTAGTTTAAATTCTCCGCCAGCCAAGTTTGCTTGCCTATAACAACCGTTCTGTATTCCTTGCTATCGCGACTATCTGTAAATGAATTCAATTCCTGCTGCCCCTGCCCATAAGCGATAAGGACGAGGAGCGATATAATGGCGAATACGGGGCAAGTTACATTATTTCTCATTGCTACAGTGGATGGAAATATAGAAAAAAATTCAAGCCCCAGCCTTAAGCTCCTTGTAATTTACTATATTCATACTTATGAATAAGAATAATAACATCGTAACCAATCTTGCTGAAACTAGCAAAATTGGTCTTGCAGGTATCTTAGCCGGTGTGTTCTGTCTTGTTTTTGCAGTGATTTTCACTATTATTCATTATGCAAAAGATGAGATTGAATAGATTTGCTATCGATAACAGTAAACAAGCATAGCGCCGAACAAAGATTGGACAGATTTCTGCGCAAAACTTTTCCCACTGCACCACTCGGTTTGCTTTTCACAATTTTACGCAAAAAAAAAGTGAGGGTAAATGGAGTTATAGGGAAGGCTGCTCAAATGATGCACGAAAATGATATTGTGCAAATTTATGAGAACTTGCCACAGGAGTCCAAAAATTTTTCCGAGCAGAGAAAAACTGCTGGCGACATAAAGAAAAAACTGAACTTCGTTATGCTGAACTCGGATTTTGCAATTCTCAGCAAACCCTGCGGGCTTGCCAGCCAGTCTGGAAGCGGGATAAGCGAGGAAGAGTCTTTAGTGGGAATGCTTGAAATTTGGGCAAAGGAAGAGAACTTGGACTTTAAGCCTGCCCTGGTGCATCGCTTGGACAAAGAGACATCCGGTTTGATAATAGCCGCGCTTACGGGTGCAGCCCTGCGCGAATTTGGAAGCATGATAAGGGAGCGAAAGATAAAGAAAGAGTACTTGGCTTTGGTAAAAGGGAATATGCCGCAGAAAAGCGGGATAATAAGCACACCTTTGCCAGGTGATGCCAAAATCTCTGTCAGCAAATGGGTGGTGGAAAAAAGCTTTGAGGAATGTGACTTGGTGAGAGTTGGCTTGGAAACGGGACGTAAGCACCAGATAAGGATTCATTTTGCGCAGATTGGGCACCCGCTTTTAGGGGATTCCAAACATGGGGATTTTGCGCTGAACAGAAGGTTCAAAAAGGAATTTGGGCTTTCTAGATTATTTTTGCACTCCACATATTTAGAATTTAACTGGAATGGGGAAAAAATAAAAATAGAGGATAAACTGCCTGCAGAATTGGAAAAAAATTACTAAATTCTGTTCCGTGCCCCTTATACTTATATTGATTTTTGCTTTTTTATTTTCCTTCGCTTTTGCCGATGAAAGCAAGGTAATCCGTTTAAACAGAGATGATTTTGTTAATACCGCCTTAAAGAATGAGCCTAGGTATAAAGAAAGCCGGATGTCTCTTTTATCAAAAGAGGATAGAATTGAAGTGATAAAAGCTAGTGCCTTACTCCCAAAATTTGAATTTTCAATGTTATCTGGAGCTGTTCCGGGCATAAGAAAACGTATAGATTCTGAAGGCGATGCTGTTAGAGTTTGGGATTTTACCGAAATGGGACCTTTCATTGGGATGAACATACAAGCAGCGCAACCTTTGAATTATGGGCAGCTGAAATTGGGGTTAAAAGCCGCAAGAGCGGATTTGCAGCAAAAAAGGATGGAGCTTGAGGGAAAAGAGCATTTAAAAAAGGTAGAGTTTTTGAGCTATTATTACGGTTACTTGCTCGCAATAGAAATGGACAAGCTCGCACAAGACGGATACAATCAGATGCGCAAAGCAGCTGATAAAATGGAAGAAGCCTTTGATGATGGTGATGAGAGTGTTTCGCAAATGGATTTATTGGATTTAAAAGCAAGTTTCTTTGAAATAGACAAAGCTGTTTTAGACGCAAAATCTGGTCTAAAAAAAGCGCGGTTAGCTACAAAGTTCGCCCTTAACTTGCCAGATTCTTCCATTTTTGAACCTGCCGATAGCGTACTTGCCGCATCTAACGATTTTGTGCCGAGTTTGGATTCCTTAAAAAATTGGGCTAACGTACATCATCCAGACATCCGCCGCCTTGCAGCTGGTTTAGAAGCCATGAACATGCAAATGGAATTGACTGCAGCTAAATTTGCCCCGGAATTTTTTATAATGGGAGAATTTGAATACGCAAAATCATGGTCAGGTGACCGAACCAGCCTTTCAAAAAATACCTTTGCACCGGACCCTGTAAATAAAATATCCGGAGCGTTTGGAATAGGAATGAGATATAGGCTCAATTTTTGGAGCCAATGGGAGCAATACAAAAGCGCACGCACAGACTACAGCATTTTGCGGCAAACCGAAAGCTACGCCAACAAAGGGATAGAGATGCAAATAGAGGAAAAATATGAAGATTTTCTCGTTGCAAAAAACAAATTGGAAAGTGCTAGGAGTGCTCTTAGAGCTACGGAAGGGATGCTAAAAGGAGCAGGACTTCAATACGAGATAAATCCCAGCAAAACAGCCGGGCTTTTGGCAAGCGCATACAGAAGAAACTTGCTCATGAAAAAAGATTATTACTTTGCCGTATATGAATACAATATGGCAGTAGCTAGGTTGTTCGCACAAGCGGGGTATTTTAATTGAAAACGGCAAGCGGCAAATGGCTAACGACCTTGTTGTTGCTGTTTCTCCCTTATGCAAACTCCAATGCAGGTACTCCGCTACCGGACTTCTACATTGCGCAAAATAAAGGATTAACCGCAGGAATGGGGTTTGGCACAAGAAGCTATACAGCTTGCAAAACGCTATGGACATGGACAGGTTATGGGCAATATTCCTATAACTCCGTTTTATCCGGTGGAGCGAGCATAATGTTTTTAGGAGGAAACCTGGATTCCGTATATAATTTCATAGACCAAAAATATTCATTAAACGCAAAATTTACTTATAACAATCCAAAATACGTTTTTGCCATTGCTCCGGTATTCTCTTTTAAAAACACAAGCCTGAGCGCTTTAAGAAATGAGTTCTCCCATATAGGAGCTAACGAAAAAGCTCAAACGGAGGAGATTAGTACTAGTACCGAATGTGAAGATTTGCTCGAAAAAGCCGGTTCAAGCGTCGGTTACCAAAGCGGCATAGGTTTTTTGATAACGCCGAGCTGGGGTTTAAATTTTGGACATAATTTAGATATGACATTTAAAGGTGCCCTTACACCTTCCTTCAACGGCTCAATCGCTTTTAATCTGCGAGAGCTATTTGAAAAATTAATTGAAAATACGGAAAATCTTTGGATATCGCTTGAATATTCAATCTCATTTATAGAAAAAAATCACAACACCCACGATATCATTCTAGGGTTAGCAGTGGGATTTTAATCGCCTTTTTTATTTTCTTAAAATTCAATTTACTGCCTATAGCCTTGTAGCCGCGAATTTCTCCGAGTTCTGCCAAATTGTATTCTTTGCCGTCAATCTGTGCCATAGGAACTTCTTCGTCAAGGAATAAAAGCATGGAGCTTTCTGGATTATCGGTTAAAAGCGAGAATTCCGTTGTTTGCGGAGCGTTTTCCAAATTGAATCTTTTAACGCAATACTGCGCGCCTGCACCGTCAAAATACAGGAGCGTGAAAATTTTTGAGCTTTCGTAGCGGGCTATGTAGAATATCTGCTGCCCCACTAAAATAGATTCGCTTGCCTCGTAAATTTTTGCCATTCCATTTTCCCTAACCGCAAGGAGCTTATCGAACTTGCCAAATTCACCGAGGCTTTCGCCCTTGTTCGCAATGCTGACCAAGCCAGAAGGCCTATCGAAAAATAGCTCCATATCACCGAGAGTGCTGGAACCTTTTTTCAGCATCTTAACAGTTTTAACAGCGTATTTAGTTATCATGTTTCCTATGGCATCTCTGCCCTTAACAAGGCACTCCGAAAAATCAGTTGGAATTTCCAGCTTTATTCTCGGCTTTGGTTTTAAGAAAACGGTGACGCTTTCGGCTTCGCCATTTGGATTAGAGGTTATCCACAGGAGTTTGGAGCCCGCCGTTCCCCTGCCTATGGAATATGCTTTTTCCCTTGTTATGCCGCCTACATTAAAACGCTTTATATAAGCGGGGCCGTCTTTGCCATCCTGATAAATGACGTTGTAAATTCTGCGAGTATCATCTTTGTTGAATTTTTCAACAAGCAAAATATCTTTGCCTATAAATGCTTTATCAGAAACTTTGAACACTTTAAAAGTTCCGTCTTGGCAAAACGCGATTAAATCATCGTATTCAGAGACATCAAATAGATATTCCTCTTTCTTTAAGCTGGTACCTACAAAACCCTCTTTGCGGTGAACATATAATTTCTGATTTGATAAAGCCACGTGAATTGCGCTTACCTTGTCAAACTCCCCTATCTGCGATTTGCGTTCCCTGCCGGAGCCGTATTTTCTGAGTAGTTCTTTAAACCAATTCACCGCGTAATCTATAAGATGCTCTAAATTATAAGCAGTTTCCTTTATCTGCGCATCTATTTCCTTTAAAAGCTCGTCCGCTTTTTTTTGGTCAAAGAGAGAAATTCTGCGCATAGGGATTTCAACGAGCTTTAAAATATCCTCTGTTTCCACTTTGCGGCGAAGTTTTTTGACATAAGGTTTTAAGACGTTGCCAACAAGGGTTATCATCTCCTCTTTGCTGTGCGCTTTTTTAATCACTTCGTAAACTTCTTTTTCTATGAAAATTTTTTCCAAACTCACCAAATGCCAGCGTTCCTGCAAATGGTTCATTTTGTTTGTGAGTTCCCACTCCAAGAGTTCCTTTGTGTGTGCCGTGCTCTTTTTTAAAATTTCCTTTGTGCCCAAAAACTGGGGCTTGTTTTCTACTATCACGCAGTTGTTTGGAGCTATGGATTTTTCGCAATCGGTAAAAGCATAAAGAGCATCTATAACCGTTTGCGGGTCGCTTCCGGGTTGCAGATGTATAACAAGCTCAACGGAACTGGATGTATGGTCATCAACTTTCTTTATCTTTATTTTGCCCTTTTCGTTTGCCTTTGTTATGCTGTCCACAAGGCTTACGGTTGTAGTCCCAAAAGGTATTTCCTTTATCACAAGAGTTTTGGAATCCTGTTTTTCTATGCGCGCCCTCACTTTGATGCGCCCGCCGCGAAGCCCATCGTTATAATCGCTCACATCTATTATGCCGCCTGTTGGGAAATCCGGGTAAAGCTCAAACCTTTTTCCTCTAAGCGCGGAAATGCTCGCTTCGCAAAGCTCGCAAAAATTATGAGGCAAAATGCTGGTGCTAAGAGCCACCGCAATGCCATCCACACCTTGCGCAAGCACAAGTGGGAATTTAACCGGCAAGCAAACAGGTTCTTTGCTCCTGCCATCGTAGTTAGGGATCCATTCGGTAGTTTCTGGGTTAAAAAGTACTTCTATGGCAAACTGAGAAAGCCTCCCTTCTATATAACGTGGTGCAGCGGAAGAATCTCCTGTTATCAAATTTCCCCAGTTCCCCTGAGTTTCTATCAACAGTTTTTTTTGCCCCATATTAACAAGGGCATCGCCTATGGAAACATCGCCGTGAGGGTGGTATTGCATAGCGCGCCCAACAATGTTTGCAACCTTATGCATTCGCTCATCGCTTCTATTCATTTCGTAGAGCGTGTGCAAAATGCGCCTCTGCACGGGCTTTAAGCCGTCTTCGTAATAAGGCACGGCGCGGTCTAAAATAACGTAGCTAGCATAATCCAAATACCAGTTATCGTATAGATTTTCTAAATGGTCAGACATTTTTCTCCATTGCATTAGCTGAATATCAACATTGCCACAATTAAATCAAAAATTAAAATAGAAACACACGAACTAACAACAACATTCATAGTGGCAAGCCCAACGCCTTTTGCGCCAGCACCCGCTTTTAACCCGCAGTAATAACCCAAAAGATAAATCAGAGTCCCAAACACAAAAGATTTTATCACGCCGGAAAACAAATCCCTGATGTCGAACATATATTGCATACCGGTATAATAGGTATAACTGGTTATATCCAGCGCGAGAATGCAAACAAGCCAGCCGCCTATGAGCGCAAGGCAATTTGATATAACGCTGAGTGCAGGAAGCATCACAAAAAACGCGACAAACCTAGGCAGAGCCAAATAGCGCAAAGGGTCTAACCCCAAAACCTCATAAGCCGCCAATTCCTCTTTTTCCTTCATGGTGCCTATTTCCGCAGCGAGGGCACTCCCAACCCGCCCCGCTAAAACCAACGCGGTTAAAATGGGTCCCAGCTCAATCAAAATCATTTTACACGCAGCTGTTCCCACAAATTTGTCCGGAACCAAATTCCTGAACTGATACTGAGCTTGCACGGTTGCCACCATTCCCGTAAAGATAGATGTCACAAACAGAAGCGGCAAACTGGAAACACCAATGGATATCATCTGCTTTACGGTTAAACTCATAACACTAGGCAAATATGGGAGCCTCTTCAAAGTGGAGAGCAAAAGAACAACAACTTCGCCTATGGCGGATATACCGTAAACAAATATCCTGCCTATGCTATAAACTGGCGAAAGCGGCGTTCTCATTGATAAGCCCCGCTAAAAGTATCGTCCGGATGTTGAACTGGTGTAAATCTATGGTCTTTGAATTTGGTAAATTCGCCGTGAAATTCAAGCCGGATATCCGCAGTGGGGCCGTTTCTGTGCTTTGCAATTATCAAATGAGCTTCCCGTTTTTCCTCTTCTGGAATTTCATAAGCGTCTTTTCCCTTTTTTTCCTTTTCCTTCGCGGGGCGGTGTATAAACCAAACCATATCGGCATCTTGCTCTATGGAGCCGGAATCGCGCAAATCCGAGAGCTGCGGGCGTCCACCCGTAGGGCGATTTTCCACATTTCTGTTAAGCTGGGCAAGGGCGAGAACCGGAACTTGTAGTTCCTTTGCCAGCACTTTTAGCATACGGGAATTTTCAGCAACGCCAACTGCCCTATTCTCCGAGTTTCCATTTATCTTCATCATCTGCAAATAATCAACCACAACGAGGTCTAAATTGTTATTGTGCTTTCTTTTGAATATCCTGCACTTGGAAATCAAATCAAAGGCGCGCACCTCGCTTGAATCATCTATAAAAAGCGACATATCCGCCATCTCTTTTGATTTTGCAAGCAAAAAGTGAATGGTCTCTGTATCTATTTTCCCATGCCGCAATCTGCTTTGGTCAATTTCTGCCTCCGAGCTTAGCACTCTTATAGCCAGCTGTTGTGCATTCATCTCAAGGCTAAAGAATAGCACGGTTTTGTTTTGCTTTGCCGCATTCGCGGCTATATTGAGCGCAAGTGCTGTTTTTCCCATAGAAGGGCGCGCCGCCAAAATGATTAAATCTGTTTTTTGCAATCCGTTTGTCAAATTGTCCAAGTCTTTGAAATCGGTTGGGCAGCCGGAGAGCAAGCCGTGCTGCCGCATAGCGAGCTTGTTCAAAAAATCCATCGCAACCTTGCTCAAAGCCTCCGCATTCTCTTTTACCTGGTCAGATACCAAATCAAAAATTCGTTTTTCCGTAGATTGCAAAACCTCTTCGGTATTCGCGGTAGGCTCCAAGGATTCCTTTATGGTTTCGTTGGAAGAGAAAATAAGGTTGCGCAAAATGTATTTGCTGCGAATCATCTCAGCATAGTAATCAACATTTGCCGCGCTGGGAACGGACTCCATCAGCGAGAATATGTAATCTTTGCCACCCACCAACGCAAGTTTGCCGTTTTTTTCCAAAACATCGGCAATAGTCATAACATCTATAGGGCTTCCACTTTCTGTGAGCGCAACCATCGCGTTCCACACAGCCTGATGTTTTTCCAAATAAAATTCCGTGCCATTCCTCAATATGAGCGAAACTTCGCTGAGTGATTTAGGGTCTTGAAGAATACCGCCCAAAAGCCACACCTCGGCATCTATAGCCTGCGGATATTCCTTGGAATAATAATCGGACATCCCTTGGAATTTAGAAAATGCTCACTGAGCGGAGCCTAAGGGCCCCGCTGTATTTCATCACTCGTCGTAACCGGCAGGGCAAGTAGGCTCAGTTGTCCCGCCAAAGAATTCACAAGTTATACCTGATAAATCTGGTACATCAAAGACCCAAGTAGGCGTGCATTCTCGCTCGGCATGGATCACGCAATAAGAACCCTTGTTTTTCAATTCCTCGCAATTGGAAGGTTTGCTGCTGACCCCTGTACCCAAGATATAGCTGCATTCTTCAATAGCCTCAAATTCTTCATCTGAGTCGCTCACTACCTCTTCCATGCAGAAACTACTTTCTCCAGCGTTTCGGTAGCAATACAGAGTTTTTGGGTAAGAACCGGAACCGCCCGCGCTGGACGAGGATGCTCCAACACTGGATGAAGATGCTCCCCTGCTCGATGAGGATGTTCCCACACTAGGACTGCTCGGCGCCGGGTTGCTGCCAGGATCGTTCTTCACGCAACGAACACTGTGGAAGTAGTCCTTAGTGATGTTGTAATGGGTAAGATTTATACTGTTGTTCTTATTCATTCCAATATAGATGGCACGATTGGTACCGTCCTCCGAGGCAGTCCACCATTCGGCACTGCTACCAGTGTAATCTTCATAAAACTTACCATCCGAACTGTAACTGCCCGGCATAGCCTTGAAGCCATAATAGTCCGTGCCGTTACCAGATTCGGAGTAATAATTATCCCACCCGCTTTCAGATTTCAATTTCATTACCGCAGTGGTCTCACCTCCTGCATTATATTCTAACGTTCTCCATTCATCATCGCTTGGGACATGCCAACCATCGGGGCAAATGCCCCTGTGATTCTCAGTTATCTGCGAAGCACAACGAGTAGAGTTGCAACTAGGTGACAAAGCCATTACCGTTGCCCAGTCGTACAATTTCCCGTATATTCTGCAATTGTCAGGGTCGTTGTTATAGCATAGCCCACCTGTGGCAGCGTAGTTAAGGTTCTCCGCCATCCAGGTTTGCCCGTCAATGACAACCGTTTTGTAGGTTTGTCCGCCACAAGTTACGGTGCCGTTGCCAGTCACAGCATTGGGGCAGCCACCAGAACCACCGCCGCCGCCGCCAGAACCACCGCCGCCAGGGCCATCATCCGATGAGCAGGAAAGAGCGAGTGTTAAGGCAAGCCCAAAGGCCGCCACGAGCGCGAGCTTAGAGAATTGTTTTCTCATGGTATTTCTCCTTTTTCTATGCAACCATGTTTTTGGCTAATGGTCATATTTATATAAAATATAGTAAAAGTTGACAAACCCGTCAAGGGCATTTACTTCACATACAGCATAGGCACTGCTATATCAACATGGTCGCAGCCAATATCGCCCATGCCATCTATTTCAAAAACCAATTGTTTAACATCGCTCAAAGGGATATCCAGCGAGTATTCGTCACCTCGTTCAAGTTTTCTAGTGTCTGCCAGCAGGCTGCCATCGCCAAGAATTTTTACCTGCATACCATTGCTGCAAAACTCATCTTCGTCCAGCCCTATAACTGCGGTTAGCCTTTTGTATTTGCCATCCAAATTGTAACGCAACACTCCATTCGCATGAGTCCCTATTCCTTTTTTATAGCGTTTTTTAGCTATTGTCAAAGGCATGCTGGTAACGGATTTGTCAATTTGCAAGTTCCCCCAGTCTTGGCGATGTTCAGAAGGAACCCCCAGCCACTCCGCATTTTCAGGAAGCTCCGCGTTTACTTCTTCTGGAGCAACAAGCGCACTCGGGCCGCCTTCTTTTAGCTTTGCAATAACAACCCTATAGTTATTTGTTATGATGGTGGAGAAAACCAAATCCACTGGGAACTGCTGCTCAAAGTTGTCGCACACGGTGGCAATGCGGCTTTCAACGGCTTTCTTGTGATAAGTTCTGCTATCCCAGCAATCCAAACCACGCACATAATAAACTTCGCCTTCGTATTTTTGCAAAAGCTCGCTCAACCTTTGCTGGTTTAAGGAATTGTAATGAATGGAATTCATCCCATAGCCTATAAAATGCCCCGGCCTTGAATAAATAAATATGCGTTTTTTCACAGGCTCGCTATTCACCCATTTTAAAATCGCCGCCTCTTCCGTTGTTAGGTGGTTGCGGTTATACATTATATTCTGCTTAAAACTTTCGCTATAGCTCAAAGTGTTCCCCCACAAAATCACAGCACAGGCAAACACAAAAAACAAACGATGGCTATGCGTTAAAAGGCCGCTCGCTTTATCTATCACAAAAGCGCTCAAAAAAGCCATCAACGGGAAAATTATAAGGGTATATCTCTGATTTATTTCAATGGATAAATCGCCGGAAACATTTTCAAATATCATGAAAAATTGCGGGAAATAGAGGAGAAGGAATATCAGAATTGCAACATGAATACCTTTTTTGTTTTGTTGAAATTGTTGAAATTCACCTTTTGCAAAAATTATCAATAGAACAAAACCACATAACGCTAATATGCTGAATGAACTTAAAAACGGATTTTTCAACAAACCTTTGTCCAACGGGGTGTTAACCGTTATATCCCAAGCCTGTTTAATATTTTCTATAAAATGCCCGTGCGCACTGAATTCGCCACCCTGAAAATTATAGCCTTGATAATAACTTATCGTCAAGAGAATGGGGATACAGAAAATTGAAATTGCAAGCAAAAAAAGCGAGAAAGATGGCGCAAGGATAAATCTGCGTGCCCGCCCTTTGGTTTGCCCTAAATGCACAACACAGGTGCGGTAAAACGCAAATGCGACAAAAGCACCAAAGCAGAACACAGTCTCCTGCCTTGTCTGCGCAAAGAATGCGAGCACCAAAGCGAGCAACACCCAGTGCTTTTCCGTGTTTTTATCCCACGCCCATTTAAGCAAAAAAACGCATAGCGCAAACAGCAAAGTGTAGAGCGGTTCAACCGAGGCGGAACGGAATTGAAAAAGCGCTGTGGGCTGCGCGGCAAAAATAGCTGTGGTTAAAAATGCCAAATTGTTGTTGGCTGTCCACACGCGAACCGCAAGATAGAGCAAAAAAATCGTTGCCAAAAGCAGGAATATATGCAACGGGAAAACCCATCGCAAATCACGCCCCAAAAGAGGTATGCCAATAGCATATAAAAAAGATTCGCCTTTGGCTTTAAAATTATGTACGCTGTTTTGGCAATTCAAATGCCCGTTACCCTCAAACTCACCCTCATTGCAAGAACCCGCTACCTGATTCGCATACATATTTTGAGCGGTGGACAAAAAAATGCTCTCATCGCTTTGAACCCTATGCCGCGGCATAATCCAAGCCAAGCATACAGAGATGGCAAAAGCTGCGACTACAGCTACCGGTATAATAGACTCCAGCCGTTTGCCGCTAGTTACTTTCAAAAACCATTCTTTAAAATCTTTTGCTAGGCTTGCCACAAGCCACAAACCGAGCACAGCTTGAATTAAATAAAGCCAAAACGGTAAATTAAAATCTAAACTTGAAATCAGCTCCTTTTGCCCTAGATGCGGCGCTGCATAAATCAAAAGCGGAATAGCAAACGCAAAAAAAAGCCCGACTACATTTAAATTAGCCACTAACTCTTCTCCATTTTTTTTATGGCAATATGTTCTTTTTCAATAATGCCCTTAAACTTGTTCGTCAACTTTGCATGGTCAAAGACATCCACCGCAAACGGGAGACCCGCTTCCGCAAAAGAGCGTTCAATGGTTATCATGCGTTCCGAAGAAATCACGCCGCCGCCCATGATGGCTAAATCCAAATCCGCTTCGGGGTTTGGCTCTGTTTCTGCGGTACGTGAACCAAAAGCTAGAACTTCCGCATCAGGCAATTCACGGGCAAAAATTTGAAGTATGGTATCCAAATCCGTGGCTTTTATATGAAGAGGCATGGGGGTAATTTAGAAAAATGCCAGTACCCACATAGCGGCAAAAAACGCATAAACGGCAAATGCTATAAAAGCATCCAATTTGCCGAGCGGTTCTCCCCACCTAAGCCATTTTTTAGGCGGGGCAAATCCAGCTACCGCACCCATTATCAATCCCAAAAAATGCCCCGGAATATCCACATTGCTGCTCTCATCTCCAACTCCCAAAAATACGGCGAGCAAAAACACGGCGAACCACGGGACCAAGCGTCTCCATTTATTTTCCTTTGTCAAAACCCTCACCTCAAGCGTTGCGAGAGCACCCAAGCCTGCAAAAACGGTTGACGAAAATCCAAGCGAGTGATAATTTTTTATGATAAACGCTGTTTCCAAATTCGCAAAAGCGGCCGCCAAAACTATAAAAGGAGCAATGCGTGAAAGCGGCATTCTAGCGGATATCAGGGAGAACACAAAAAAGCCCGATAATAAATTAGATACCAAGTGGTAATTGCTCGAATGCAGGGTTTGAGCTGTGAAAAGCCTAAACCACTCCCCTTTCAAAATCCTCGCGGCGTCTGCTGCCCCAAAATCCTTTATGTGCGGATAGTTGGATTGAAAAAACGCGCAAACCACAGGGATTAACAAAAAGCAAAGGGGTTGCAAATTCAGCTTTAACGCTGGCAGCGCGATAAATTCTTTATCCCAATTTGGGTTCTCCTGTTTGTAGAGGGCAATTTGGGTTTGGGCTTCTTCAGCATTGGCTTCGTGGACGTGAATTTCCCACGGGCCTAATTCATTTTGCGAAACTATATGGCTTATTCTTTGGCTGCTCAAAACAAGGCTAAAATCCCTTATTACGCGCAATACACCTTGCTCCAAGCAAATATTCTCGCTCCTATGAGCTAAGGGGGTCATAATGGACGATACAAGATTTGAACTTGTGACCCCTACCATGTCAAGGTAGTACTCTAACCAACTGAGCTAATCGTCCGAGCTTGCGTAAAATATAGAAAATAGCTACCTAGCAATCGCCACGGCAATCTCCTTCTTGCTGGCTCCAGCCGCCAAAAGAGACCTAACCATAAAATCGAGCGAAACCGAAGCCGATCCCTTCTCGACGAGAGCAATCCTCGGCTGAGTGGTTTTCACTCGCTTCGCCAACGTACCCTGAGAGATGCGAAGCCTCCGCCTCTTTTCAAGCAAGGCTTTGGCAAGGTTGAACCTCATGTCCACGATGGCGGATTCTTCCGGCGTGAGTCCGAGAAATTCATCAACGGAGCCGACTTTCCAACCAGCCGCTTCGATCCTCTTTCTTTTGTCATTGCTCATCGGAGCCTCCTTTCAAGTCAATGTACATTTTCAATCGGCTTTTGCATAACTCTATTTCCCGCTTGGGAGTTTTAGGGGTCTTCTTGCAAAAAGAATGCAAGCTGACAATGAAATCGGAATCTATGAAGTAAATGAATCTCCAAATCCCGCTACTGCTGTTTATACGTAGCTCGTGGCAGTTTTTGCCGATGGCAGGCATCGGCTGGCTATGAGGCAGACTAAGCGGAACTCCAGCTTGCACAAGCCTGAACAAGTATCCAGCTTCTATCCGAACTTCGCTGGGCAAGGGCGGTGTTTTAGGCCGTTCATCGAGCCAGACCATTTCTTTATGCAAAAGGCGCATAATCCTAATATACAAAATTATATCTTATTTGATATAAGAATCTGATTGAGATTTGAAGCGCTCCTCGGATTTCCGTTACCTAATGGGTTTCGGAAATAACACATATGAGCAGCACAGAAACAACGTATCCCTTTCAACCCCGCACGCAAGGCGGAAACTGCGGAGCGTGGCTGGTATCTGGAGAAGCTGATTTTTCAACCCCGCACACAAGGCGGAAACGCTTGACAAAAACGGAACGGAGATTTACGAGGGTTTTCAACCCCGCACACAAGGCGGAAACTATCAGCAAGTCCGTGGGGTGGTGGCAGTGGATTTTTCAACCCCGCACGCAAGGCGGAAATCTTTGCGCTCATGGCATTCGCTGGGCTTCGCAACTTTCAACCCCGCACACAAGGCGGAAATGTAGTCCAGTCCACTTTAGAGCCGGACGGAGACCTTTCAACCCCGCACACAAGGCGGAAATAAAGCCCCGCCCGCACCGGTTGTGGTTAACCTTCTTTCAACCCCGCACAAAAGGCGGAAATTTAAGTACCCTTACAGCCGGGGAGCCAACCGCCCTTTCAACCCCGCACGCAAGGCGGAAATGAGAACCGGAATGGGCAAAACATCGTTTGCAATCTTTCAACCCCGCACGCAAGGCGGAAATGCAACTAACAACAGGCTACACGCCACAAAGCTCTTTCAACCCCGCACACAAGGCGGAAACATCTGATTTGAACGCAGACCCCGCAGGGTTTGAGGGGATGATTAAGGTTTATGGGGGTTTTGTATATTAATCTTATGAAGAAATATATTGAATTGGAAACGGTCGGGACTGTTCTAAAAGAGGAGTTCATAGAGCCTCACAATTTAACTATTGAGCAGGTGGCAAAAGCCATATCTGTTCCTGCTTGGAGATTGTTTGCAGTTATAGACGGCGGCGAGCCTATGGCTGCGGATTTGGATTTGCTGTTGACAAAGTATTTTGGGTTAACAGAGGGATATTTTTTAAGAATGCAGGAGTTATATAATTTGAGACTAGCGAAACAAAAGCTAAGAAAAAAGTTGTCAAATATAATTCCCGTTTTCAATTTGCCAAAAAGAGTTGTGGCAGCTTTGTGATAAATTCATTTAGAGATAAAGAAACAAAAAGGATTTCTGACGGAGAGATTTCTAAAAAATTTCCTGCCACGATACAAAAACGAGCGAGAAGAAAAATAGATTCTTTGGCTTTGGCAGGTGATATAAATGATTTAAGGTGTCCTCCGTCTAATCATTTAGAGGCACTAGGTGGCGATAGGAAGGGTCAGTTTAGTATTAAAGTGAATGATCAATATAGGGTATGTTTTGAATGGGTGAATAATTGCGCTGAAAATGTTGAATTAACGGATTATCATTGATTTTTATGCTGCAACATAAAATAAAATTAGTTAAACCTGTTGAGCCTTTCAGCTTGTTTCTTGAATATGAAACTAACGGCTATGGGGTGGAGTGGGCAAATGGGCAGGATATTGCACCTCACGAGCTTTATGAGAATAGTGTTTTTTGTGTTTAGGGATGTGGGGAAATGTTGGGTGGTTATGAGGTGAGGGGTGCTTAGTAGTCTTCCTAAAACCTTTTTATAGAGGCTTACTGACCTTCTACCATAGGCTTTTTGCATTATTAATTCAATTAAATAGCTTAAATTTAAGAAACGCTAAAAATACAGAGAAATACGAAAAAGTCCTTGATTTTCTACAAATATTTTTCTATATTTAAACCAATTAAAGGAGTTTTTCAAATATATGGAAACAGTTTCAATAATAGCGGATATTTGCGGAATATTGGGCTTTATAATAAGCATTTTTGCAATAAGTAAAGTATACAAGGTTAAAAAAGAACTAAAAAATAATAATAAAGTAGAAGCTTCAGGGAATTTTATTGGTGGTGATTTTGTTGGTAGAGATAAAAAGCCATAATAATATATGTTTAATAAGATATGTGCGATAATGACATTTCAGTACAGAATGCTAATATTGGCGGAAACTTCGCAGGAAGAGATTATAATCTTAATAATTCATTGAATATCAATAATGCTTATGAACGTTCTGCCTATTTGCAAAATTTGTACGAAAAAGTTCAACGAGAAATAAGTGAAAATAAAAAGCTACGCGAATTTTGCGAAGATTTTAACTATATAAATTCGGATAAAGATGTTATCGGATTAGAAGAAAAGCTCAAAAATGGGAGTCGTGAAAACTTGATAGATTGGGCAAAAGAAGCAAAAGAGAGGTTCCATAAAAAACTTTTTAAACACACTCAATTATCTTTTTCTGCTCAACAAATAAACGCATACATTTTATCCAATATCAAACGAACATTTATTGAAGAAATTTATGTACAGATATGTAATAATGTACCACAAGAACAAATAAATACTTTAATTACAGAACGAATAATCAAACCTATTAAAGCAGAATTAGGAATCAACTTATTTCAATATAATGATGCTGATATTCAAGGAATGATTTATTTTCTTACAGGTAATTGCCATATAAAATGGAGTAGTTAGTTATGCTAGTATATCACCATGCTTTTGATATGCATAATTGTGTTTTCAGAATGTTGCAATTATTAACTGTAATGAAACAACGCACAATAGAACTTGATCGATTGCGTATTTGGGATTTTTATTTGACATTTCCTAACGAGGCAAGAAATATCTGTTTTCCTAAAGATTTGTCTGAATTGAAAAAGATATTCAAGCATAAAGAAAAAAATCCGTACGAGGATTTAATTGATGCAAAAAAGATCATAGAAAGAATGAAGCCATATCAAATTATGTCTTTGCATTGTATCGCTTCTTATGGTTTGATTGATGCAAAACTTCTTTCTAAAAACGTCATAATGCGGACAGAAAAAGAATTGCCACAAAAATTACTTGCTAAGTTTGAAAATCTTTCTGATGAAAAATCTAATATTATTAAATTGGTAATTGGTTTTGCGGGATGGCCATTGTACGGAAAAAATGGATTAAAAGACAAAACAAAATTAATAGAGTTTAAATATGATGAACATTAAACCTACATTATTTCTTAATAGGTTGATTGTTATAACTCATAACAATCAAATTGCCTATGATGAAACATTTCATAACGGTGTTAATATTATTCGGGGACAAAATAGCTCTGGAAAATCAACTATTGCAAATTTTATATTTTATGCACTAGGTGGCAATTTAAACAATTGGACTACCGAAGCATTGAAATGTAAAGAAGTTATTGCGGAAGTGAAAATTAACGATGCCACTGTTACTTTAAAAAGAGATATTAACAAATCCGGATTACAACCAATGAGTATTTTTTGGAATAACTATGAAGAATCTAAAAAAGATAGCATAAATTGGCAAACATTTCCATATAAGCAAACGATAAACATCACAAGCTACACTAATGTTCTTTTCAATGCTATGTCATTTCCTGAAGTTAAGAATGAAGAAGATAGCAATATTACAATACATCAAATATTAAGATTGTTATATATTGACCAAGAAACTCCAACGCAAAAATTGTTTAGATTGGAACAATTTGATCTGCCATTAACACGAGAGGCTATTTCTGAAGTTTTGCTAGGAATTTATGATGATATGCTTTATTCTCAAAAATTAAAATTAAAACATATAAGAAAAACAAAAGAAGAAAAAGACCGAGAATTTCAAAGTTTTAATAAGATGTTTGGGCATACTATGGGTTATAGTACTATTGCATCTATTCAAAACGAAATAGAGTTAACTAAAAAATTATTATCAGGAATAATTGATAATATTATTGAGTTAAGGAAACAGCAAATAGCAAAGGCAACTAAAAAGACTACATTAATTTCAGAAAATATACAATCTGATTTATCTAAAACAAAAAATAAAATTAGAGAGTTACAAACGCAAATCGATCAATTAGACATTGATATTGCAGATTCACAACAATTTATTTCAACGTTAGAAAAGCGAATATCGGAATTAAATAATTCTTTGTCAACAAGACGAATTTTAGGAGAATTACCATTGACACATTGCCCTCAATGTTTAAGTGAGCTAGAGAATAATGTAGCCGAGGGGCATTGTTTTTTATGCAAACAACCTATCTCAAATGGGGCAGAAAAAGCGAACGCAAAACGTCTTTTACAGGAAATGAATTTACAAATAAAAGAATCTAATAGTTTGCTTGAGGAAAAGAAAAGAAAACTTGTAGCTTTCAGTGGAGAACTGCCAATATATAGGGAAATGGCTCATAGGTTGCAAAAACAATTGGATTCGTCGGTTCAAAATCCTCAAACGACAAGAGATGAAAAATTAGACAATTTTTTGGTAGAGAAAGGAAAATTTGAGAATAAAATAGAATACTTAACACAACAATTGCAGGCCGTTGAATTGATAGAATTACTAAAAGAAGAAATAACACAATTGGCAGCAGAGATTTCGACATTAGAATTAGAAATTAAACAGAAAGAATCTGAGCAAAAAAGAAATTACGAAATTGCGATGCAAAAAATAAAAGAAATTACGCTATCCATTCTCAAAAATGATTTAGAAAGACAGGAAGAATTTAGAAATGGAAAAGAAATAGAAATAGATTTCTTACGTGATATATATTCTTTAGATGGAAAAAATAATTTTTCAGCGAGTTCCAATGTATATTTGAAAAATGCTATTCTATTTTCTATATTTTTTGCGAGTATAGAATTAGATTTTTTCCGTTATCCAAGATTTATATTGTGCGATAATATGGAAGACAAAGGAATGGAAAAAGGAAGGACGCAGAACCTGCAAAATGTTTTAACCGATTTTTCAAATAAAATTGAACAAGAGCATCAAATTATTTTTACAACGTCTATGATAGCAGAAGAATTAAATAATACATCTTACTGTGTAGGAGCTGAATATGATAGGAATAATAAAGTGCTTAAAGTGTAACACACTAAACTCTACACAGAACGATATTCTGTTTCTTCATTAATTAAATTTCGTAATTTTTCTAGTGTCTTATTATTTAATATCATATTATTTTTTCCTCCGCCACATCAATCTCCCTCTCCGTCAACCCATACAACCCATAAACCAACTCATCCATTTTTCGTTCTAATTCCGCTGTGTCTGCTTCGGGGTTTTTATCTTTGGCAGAAAGAATTTGATTGACAATAGAAATAATTGGTTGTTGTTGCTCTTTTGTTGCGTTAAAGATAGGTATTTGCAATAATGGTTCTTTATCTAATTGATAATTATCACCCTGCATTTTTCCTTTGTTTCTCAACCAAAACGCTATCAATTTTGAATTTAATAAACCAACCAAATATTTGAGGTTAAAACGATTTGTTTTTATAATATTAACAGCCATCATCACATACGCTTCTCTTTCGGTATATGCAAATGTTGGTTTATTGCATTTTCTAACAACCAAAATTTTATTTCCTTTTTCAAAAAAGGAAGAATCTCGCGACCAATGTAAATGAAAAAAATTTAAACTACCATTTAGGTTTTCACGTCTGCTATCCATTATTTCCTTATATTTTTCAAGGTGTCCTATTAAGGTTGGCGCATCATTATTATAATTTTGCTTAGTGATATATAAGATTCTTAAATCAGAATCTTTAATATTATATCTGTCAATTTCAGTTGGCTCAAATAATGGTTTAACATATTTTTGCTCACTAGTTGGCAAATTGTCTAATTTACTTTTGTTCAAAACGAAAACGCCATCGCCTACTTTAATATTGAATTTGTCAATTTTTTGCTGAGGAATTTTAGCAATATTTTTATTGTTTACGACATCTGGATTAGGGACAATTCCTTGTGCAATTTCGTCTTCTTTTAAAAAGATCCCTTTTTCAGCAATTTTATCAAAAATTGTTTCATTCGGACTGAAAGTCAAAAATTTATCTTTCAACTTATTTCTAATTATCATTGGGGAAAAACAAACGGCTTTATTATTTTGTTTCTTATTCAAAAAATCCCTTAAATCTTTATCTGTAATTTCTGCATTTCCTATTAATTTACGATAATCAATGCTATAATTATCAGTTTCATTGTCATTCAAAAACGACATTATCATTGTTTGAATGTCCGCAATATCAAAAACCATAAAACTGCCAAAATCAACAAGTTGAATAATTTTCGTTTTTTCAATTATATAATTTCGCAATTTGCTTGCACCTGCTGCGGTCGTCCAATTATTTGTTGCAATAAAACTTAAAATACCTTTTTCTTTGAGCAAATTTATACCTATACAAGCGAATATATACCATAAGTCCATCTTGCCTTGATAATAAGGTAAAATTTTATATTTTTCAAAAAAATCTTTTGCTATTCTGCCCTCTTTCAAATAAGGTGGATTACCAATCACAATATCAAACCCTATAAAATTCCCGTTCTCATCCATTACTTCTGGAAACTCAAAACTCCACTCAAAAGCACCTTCCTTCTTTTCTTGCAACACCTCTTTCAATCGTTCCTCTTCCTTTTGCAACTCTTCATTTCTTTTTTGCCATTCATTCTTATCATCGTCAAAACGTATTGAAATAGTATGTTCCTTAAACTTATGCTCCGCCTCATGCCATTTTTTAAAATCTGGGTCTTTGGTATCATTTATTTCGTTGAATGTTCTTTTTATTTCTCCAATCTTTTCGAAAATATCTTTTTTTTTATTCCTATCATTAGAACATTCCTTATAGAAAAAAACTAAATCCTTGTATTCCTTGGTAATGCCTTGCAATTTCTTTTGCTCGGTGTAATCCAATTTGACATATTTTTCATATAAATCAAAACGGCTGATGAGTGAGTTCCCGTGCTTTATGTTTATGTCAATATTTGGCAAAGTTTCCAATTCACCCTTGCCACCATCGCGGTAATAGGCATTTTTCAGCAACTCAATCCACAAACGCAATCGGCAGATTTCCACAGAATTATGATTCACATCCACGCCAAAAAGACAATTTTCTATTATAATTCGTTTTTCATTGAAAAGCACTTCTTGAATCCATTGGCTTTCACTATCCTTGGGGTTATAGGCGAAATCATTTCCTTCGCCGTCAGTAATAACCAACTCATCATTGCTAACTTCTATATTATAACTCTTAAATCTCTTTCCATCTTTGTCAGCTAAAATTTCCAATTTATATTTCAGCCAAATCATCTCATTCAAAGCGGAAACAAGAAAATGCCCCGAACCTACGGCGGGGTCGCAAATACGAACAGTATTGAAAATTCTATTTGCTTCCTTTATATCTTCGGTATTTTTTCCGATATGATTGTGCAAGTCATCAATTGACTGACAATTCCACCCCTTTGCTTCGTTGAATTTTTGAACGACCGCACGACCAATAGTTTCGCGGCACATATACATCGTAATAAAAGATGGCGTGAAAAACGAGCCGTCTTTGTAGCCATTGATTTTCTCAAAAATAAG
>JAITFO010000058.1 GCA_031281265.1 Candidatus Fibrimonadaceae bacterium | reverse complement strand
ATAGAAGCTGGCGAAAAATTTGTGGTTAGGTTCAAAAGCCCGCTGGACGGCATCACAAAATTCAACGATTTGATAAGAGGCGAAATAGAAACCCCAAACAAAGACTTAGACGACCTTGTATTATTAAAAAGGGATAAATTCCCCACTTACCATCTGGCAAGCGTTGTTGACGACCATTATATGCAAACAAGCCACGTGCTCAGAGGCGATGAATGGATAAGCAGCACTCCCAAACACGTTTTGCTATACAATGCTTTTGGCTGGGAAGCCCCGCTCTTTTGCCACCTGCCTGTGATTTTGGCTCCCGGTGGCGGCAAGCTCTCCAAGCGCAAGGGGGCTGCATCCGTTGGTGATTTTAGGGATTTGGGTTATTTGCCGCACGCACTTGTGAATTTTCTTTCGCTCCTAGGTTGGAACCCCGGAGACGACAGGGAAGTGATGAGCTTAGAGGAGATGATAGAGACTTTTTCCCTAGAACGCATACACCCAAAAGCGGTTGCCTTTGACGAAAAAAAACTTGAATGGATGAACGGTATGCACATAAGGCTATTGCCGGATTCATATTTTGCAGATGAATTGAAAAAACTTTACCCAAATGAAAAAGACGAAAGCAAATTTTTGAAAACCGCCGTACTTTTAAAACCTCGCTTAAGATTCACAACCGAATTGCCAGCGATGTCCAATTACTTTTTTGAACGTCCTGAAAAAATCATAGATGAAAAGGCTAAGGCAAAATACTGGACAGAGCAAAGCCCCAAACACATAGAGTTAATTTCAAAGGAGTTGGAAAAAATTTCAGATGAGAATTTCAACGTAAAAAACATCGAGACTGCATTTATGAATGTTTGCGAAAGTAGCGAAGTTAAACTGGGAATGCTTGCACAACCTGTGAGGCTCGCGATTAGCGGAGTTGGCGCTGGGCCAGGGCTTTGGGAAATTATAGAATGTATTGGCAGGGAAGAATGTATTTTTAGGTTACACCGTGTCAACTGATGCTTCGCTTTTTCCCATACACTTTTTTGATTGCAATATCTTTTGCACAAGATGCGTACAGGTAAAAAAATTCAAAATATTTTCACAAGAGAAATACGATAAAAATTACGATAAAAGCAGAATTCCCTCGCACAAGCCTCTATTTTGCAAATGCGAGGATTGCGGCGGCACGGTTATATATGCCACAAATGAATTTTCAGAATTGCAGGAAGAACCAACGCTTGAGCTTTGCAAAATTTGGGGAAAGGGTAGTTTGGGAGCGGGTGACCGAGTTTTTCATCCAACGGAAAAACTGTGCATGATAGAAAATGTAAATAGAACTTACGGAACAACAATGCCACAGATAACGCTCAGAAAACAGAACAATGAAAAAGTTGATGTTCAGGTTGACTTTAAAGAGATTTTTAATGAGAGCAGTACTGATGTCTTTTACAGACTGTTTCCGCAAAGCGGTGAGAGCGCTCGCATTGGAGAAAAAATTTACCACACGGAAATGGAACTTACTGGAGAGGTAATAGGCTTGGAATTTAACGAAGGACAAAAACTTATCGTTAAATTTGAAAACGGAGATATTGAAAAATGCCTCTGCAAAAGCAGTGCCAAGTATTTAACGGATAAACTTTTGGTATTAAATGCACAATGGCGATGCAGAGATTTTCCATATTTGCGGAATTTACGAATATACTCACGTTCAAAAGTTTTAAATATCAGCTGTCTTGTTCAAAACTTCAATAGTATCAACGAGTTGGATAAAATAATTTCCTCCGTTCCGCAAGCTCGCTGCTCCATTATGCACGTTGTTGTGGAAAAGTCAATCTTAAATTCAATTGATATATACAAGGAGTTGTTAAAAAACAATGTACACATCTGCTGCTGCCACGTAGAACACAGAAATCAGGAAGTTTATATCACGGGTTTTTACTCCGCCAAAGACACCCCAAAAAATATTTATAGAGCTTTATCCAAATTTTCCATAAAAAAAATAAATTTGGATATTAAAATCCGACCAAGCGTAAAAATATTAAAAACAATAAACGAGGATAATCGTTTCATCAGAATAAGCAAAATGGAAAAGAGGTATCACATAGATGGCTGGGTAAAAAGTGAAAAAGAGAAAAGAAAGGCTATATTAAAGGCATTTTTTTATAGTTTTAGCTTTAGGATAGAAAACCATCTTTTGGTAATCACTTGAAAAAAATCTTGCTAATTCTAGTTCAGACAGTTTTTGCATCAAATGCAGAACTCGTCTTAGAACGTATTTACAAAACGGAATACAACGAGGCTTTTAAGGAAATTTCCAAACTTCCGCAGAACGACTCAAATATTTGCGTGCTGAAAGGAATTGTGTTCATCAGCCGTTTTGATGATTTGGGGGATACTTTGGATTTAGATTCCGCTCTATCTGTTTTGACAAAATGCAAAGCGGGTGATTTTTGGGAACCGCTCCGCCGCTATGAAATTGGTTTATTGAATTCCATTTTAGGGAATACCATAAAAAGCATAAAGGAAACCAGAGAGGCTGCCTTGATTTTTGCGAAAAGAGAAGATGTGGATTCAAAAGCCTTTTACGCAATTTACGGATATTACTCAGACGCCCTTACAAACTGGCTCCCGTTTGTAAGCTCTAAAAGAAAAATTTATATAGCGGATTTAAAAATTGGTTTTGAGCAGAGCAAAATGTTCTCCCCCGTTTTTGGGAATTCCCTTATATGGATGCTTTACGACAATAAAAAACATTCCGCAGCTTTGGAAATAGTAAACTCCATTCTAGAAAAATATCTAGAACATCCTGTATTCACGCAAACCAAAGCGGATATACTCTTTAAAATGGGGCGTGTTGAAGAAGCGATTTCCATATACAAGCAGAGCGAGGCTTTTTACGCCAAGCGTGCTCCCAACAGCATCCGCTATTGGTGCGCGGTTGCAAACTTAGCAAAAATGACCAAAGACGATTTTTGGAAAGAAAAACTGCAAAGCAAGGAATATCAAGCTATGAAGCGTTGGATGCCCTAAAATATTTCTATATTAACCTACGAATATGACTTCTAACCCAAAACTTTGCTTTGCCGAGCCTTCACAACAAGGTCATGGCAAACTTATTGGCGAATTGAGAATGAGTATTCTCCACTCTCAATTAAGCATTTCGCTTCTAACGATTTTACCCCCCCCCCCCCCCATCTAACTCATTATATTTCAGGCAGTTACAAAGACTTTTTCGCAAAAGGCGAAGAGAGCCTTTGCTTTGCAATTCCGCAAAGCAAATTCACCACAAACAAAAGGAGAAACTTATGACAAACACACATAAAATCAGTTACTTTCAAAATAAAACTTGGAATGAAGAAATAAGTCGAACAGAAACTATGTTTTGTGCAGAATTATTTTTTCTCTTAAAGAAGAAAGATAATTTGTCAAAGTTTATAACGCATTTCAAGCTAAAACACGGAAATTACGATGTTGGCTACGAGGTTTCTTTTTACAGAGACCTTTCAAAGGAATATAATATTAAATGGGAAAAATTCCTTCATAGAGCTTTCGATTTAGCTCTGTTTTCGGAAAATGACATCTATATAATAGAAGCAAAAGCACACGATGGTTTTGATAACGAACAGCTTGACTATTTTGAAGAGGATAAAAAATTAGTTTTGGAAATACTTAGAAAAATAAATCCTAAAACAAATGTTGATATACATTTGTGGGCGCTTATATCCAGCAATTATAATCCCAAATCAGAAACGAAAAGCATATTTGAAAAAATAATTACTTGGAAAGACGTTTCTGAATTGTATGACAATAATAAAATTTTCAATCGTGCTGATGGAATTCACAACAAATAACTAGGAGGTCTAAAATGAATTCAAATGAAAATGCAGCAGCAAATCCCAAAAAGCTAGGCAAATTAAGAGGCTGCGCTCTTATTTTATTTGGCTTTGCCATCATTATTCTTATTTTTGGTATCATAAGTGGTGAAGACGAAGATAAATTTACAGATTCTAGGGACGATAGAAAATACAAAACCGTTAAAATAGGTAGCCAAATTTGGATGGCAGAAAATTTGAATTACGATATACCTAGTTCCAAATGCTATGATAACAACCCTGACAACTGCAACAAATACGGCAGACTTTATGATTGGGAAACGGCAATGAAAGCCTGCCCCAGTGGTTGGCATTTGCCTAGCAATAAGGAATGGGATTCCTTGTATCGTTTTGCAGATGGCACGAGTGGTGCCGATAGTCCTTACGAAAGCCCTACGGCAGGTAAATATTTAAAGGCAACTAGTGGTTGGAATGCTGATGAAGGAAAATCTGGCAATGGCGAAGATAAATTTGGTTTTGCAGCATTACCTGGTGGAGGCTTTTCTGTTAAAAACAGTTTTTGTTGTGACGGTATGTACGGGATATGGTGGAGCTCTAGTGAGAGCAGTAGTGACAACCGCATTTACTCCCGTAACATTAGAGATATTTTCGAAAGTGCTGGATATGGTTACGACCAAAAAACCACAGCGTATAGTGTCCGTTGCGTAAAAGATAATTAAAAAATCAGGAGTTCAAATGAGTTCAGATTCAGAAAAAGTTATTGAAACAGAAAAAAGTAACCTTGGTTGGGCAAAGCTATTTTTCTTCTCTCTTTTTTTAGGAATATTCGGCGTAGATAGATTTTATGCTAGGAAAAAAATCTCTGCTATTCTTAAATTGATAACTTTATTTGTTTCTGTAGCGTGGTGGGGTGGGGGTATTTTAATATGGTGGATCATAGATTTATTCATCATTGCAAATGGCAAGTTTACGGATACTTTTGGAAAGAAAGTACAAAACGCATCATGGCAGAGAGGTTTGTCGCTTACTTTCACCATACCACTAGCACTTTTTACAGCCATTGCGTTTTTTAGCAACCCTGATGCAAAAACACCTGAACAAATGCAAAATATACCAGAACAAGCGCAGAAGGAAAAAAAATACAGTGATAAGGAACAAAAATATAGGGAAGTATTTGGCGAAGAAGATAACGTGCTGAATGCCTATACTTTAGTTCGGATATATAAAGAAAACCCATTACAAGCCAATGAGATTTGCGAGCGGAATGGTCATATAATAATAAAAGGATATATAGCAGATATGGGGTCTAACAGCCTTGGAAATTACATTGATTTAAGGAATATGCACAAACGTGCAGAAACTATTACTTGGCTATTGAAAATAATTGGTGGTAAAAATTACGGCTATGTAAATACTGTTGATGAGAGTAATAATAAATTTGGCAGTGATCTTGGCAGTGATACTAGAATTTTCTTGGAGGATTCCGACTGGAACAGTGAAGCTATCAGCAAGATTAAACGCAATGATTTAATTAGATTTTATGGTTTATGCAAAGGGCAAACAGAAGCGTTTGGAGCTAAAAGCAAAATCATTATAGGAAATGCAAGAATCCTAAAAATTAACGAAGAATTTTTATAAATCCCCCACGCATTGTCAAGACTATTGATGTGCGATGACTGGATTAGCAAGCATCGTGGTTCAGACAGTTACTTGGCAGGTTTGTTTGCGGAGTATTTTCTTCGCTTCAGCTAGAGGAACCCCTTGCTCTAATAGAGAGAAAACTTTTTCAATACCAATTTCCATACCCTCCGCCAAGGCTCCGTCAATCCTAGACTTATTATCACGCCATTCCTTTAAACGAGCCTCATACAGCATACGGTTATAGTCGTCTGCACTGACCTCAGTCAAAACATCTACAGCTTTCTCAAATACTGGGCTTTTTTCCGCAAACTTCATAAATTCCTCTTTGCTCTCCGAGCTAATGAATTTCAGCCACTCACGCAAGCTCTCATTATCTAATCTAGATAATTTTTTCAGGCTAAGAACGTGTATCTCTTCCAAATCATTGAAAGGGAAATGCTCGTCCTTTTCAAGCGTTTGAAAAACAGTGTGGCATTTCTCCGATTCTGGAATAAAATCAAAATCAGCCACTATTATGGATTTAGCAGGCTTTAGCTTTGAATACGGGTCTCCCGTGCCTAGCTG
>JAITFO010000057.1 GCA_031281265.1 Candidatus Fibrimonadaceae bacterium | reverse complement strand
GCAACTGGATAATGGTAGTGCCTGCCCAAGTAGAGAAAATTTGTATGATTGCAATACACCTTTGCAATTTCCATAATCTCGGCATTTAATTTAAGCGTTTGCTCCATCGCGGCTGGCAGAGAATTTATAGCCTGTGCAATTTCCATTCCTTGAACAGCGGAGAGCCTGCGTTGCCGCCCCAGCAAGAGGGCTACCAAAGCCAAAACGGTGACCTGCGCGTTGAAAGCCTTTGTGCTTGCAACCCCAATTTCCGGCCCTATGTGCAGATAAACTCCTCCGTTTGAGGCTCTGGCTATTGTTGAGCCAACCACATTGCATATAGATAGCACAGTTGCCCCTTTGTTCTGGGCTTCTTTGAGTGCGGCAAAGGTATCCGCTGTTTCGCCGCTTTGCGATATTGTGAAGACCAATGTGTTTGAACCTATTATGGGATTTCTGTAGCGGAACTCGGAGGCGTATTCCACTTCAACAGGAATTCCAGCCCACTCCTCTATCAAATACTCCCCTACCATCGCCGCATAGTAGCTTGTTCCGCAAGCTATTATTATTATGCGGTCTATGGAACGAAGCTCCCTCAATGAGTTATCCAGCCCAGCTAATTTAACATTGCCCTCTTCCAAAAGCAAGCGACCTCTTGTGCAGTTTTTAATGGCTTCGGGTTGTTCAAAAATTTCCTTGAGCCTAAAATGCGGATAGTCGCCCTTTTGTGCTAATTCCATATCCGCTTCAATTTCCTGAATCTCACGGCTTACGCTTTTATCTTTTATGTCTTTTATTTCAAAATTTCCCTTGCCAATGATTACAACATCGTTATCTTCCAAGTAAACTATTTTTTGCGTGTACCCAGCTATTGCGGAAAAATCGCTTGCCAAAAAACTCTCATTTTCACCAATTCCAAGCAAAAGGGGGCTGCCGCGCCTTGCCCCAACCAAAACATCGGGTTCGTCTTCGCAGATAACCGCAAGCCCAAAAGTTCCTTCCACGGATTCCAGAGCTTTTAAAACCGCTTTGCCCAAATTGCCCTCGTAAAATTTTGCTATCCAATGAGCTAAAACCTCGGTATCGGTTTCCGAAACAAATTTTACCCCGTCTGCTTGCAGACGTTTTTTCAGCAAAGCGTAATTTTCAATAATTCCATTGTGAGCAACGGCAATTTTCCCGTTTGCCGAAAGGTGTGGATGTGCATTTATTTCAGTTGGTTCGCCGTGCGTTGCCCAGCGCGTGTGGCTAATTCCCAAAAAACTTTTAAACTCCTCTTTCTCCAATTTCTTTTCCAATTCCTTTATTTTGCCAACCGCCTTTATAGTTTTCATTTTGCCATCGCTCAACAAGCTAATGCCAGAGCTATCATAGCCCCTATATTCCAGCTTTTTCAAACCATCTATCAAAATCGGCAACGCTGGCCTAAAACCAATATATGCAACAATTCCGCACATGTGGGGTAAGGTAGAAAATTATGAGAATTATAAATTGCTATATTTATAGAAATATTGCCGGGAGCAATTAAAAGTGAACTTTAGCCAAACAAAGGAGCCATGCTTTATGAAAACCTTTGCCAAATGTCTGTTATATTTATTTCTTGTTTGTATTTTATGCAACATTATAGGCTGTTATCTTCTCGATGATTGTGCTTTTAGTACTGATTGTGGAAATGATGACGAAAAGCTCCCTGCATACGCAAATGAAAGCGGAGTAATGGTTAAGATAGTTGCTATTGATTCTAACGGTTATACAAGTATTTATGCAAAGTTTATTGACGTTGGCGATACTTTGCACAGTTCATATTATTATAGGGAAGGAGAACCGGGGGAATGGGGCATTCCCAATGATTGGAATTGCGGCATTGCCTCCATAAAAAACTGCCCTAACCCAACCAGAATAGAATTGCATTTTTTGGACGAACCTCAAAAGTGTTTAATTTTTGATGGTCCAATAAAACATGACGGAATTGATATGCGTTCTTGGGGCTCATATAAAAGAGGAAAAGAAATACCTAATTGGGCTGATTTTTGGGCAGGCGTGGAATATGTTTATACAATAACCACGTGGCATAGGGCAACGGCAAAAGAACAGTATTGCCCTGTTGAGGATTAACTTTATGAAAAATTTAGTTTGCCCAATGTTGCTTTGCGCATTTTTATGCTCTGTAAGTTTTGCAAACGAAGATTTAAAAACTAACCAAAGAATTTCCGTTTACCTGCACCCTATTACCTTAATAAGTAGCGCGATAGGTAACTACTTGACTAAGAACGAATCTCCTTTTTTGCTTTATTTAACAGGGGAAATTCCGTTGAATAAGTTCAATTCATTAATTGTAAACCCATCTATGTGGGCAGGCGGTTTGGGAAGAGGTGAAGAAGTTTTTAGGCTTGGCTCTGGAATAGGTATACGCCATTTTGTAAACAGAGAAAACCAAGGACTTTACTTACAATTTATGGGAAACTATCATTATTTTTTAAATTTAAAACTCATAGATAAAATTGCTGGAGATGAATACATTTCCGGTTCTGGTTCTATTGCAGATATTTTAGTCTATATTGGCCATTCTATGAAATTTTCCAGAATAAGCTTCTTCTCTGATTTTGGCCTAGGTTATGGCAGAAACAATATCAAAAAAAAGAATTTTTCTGAATATTCTGATTACGATTGGCGACTTGCCGAAGAAGGCAAAACAGGTTTGTCTTTTGATATTAACATGGGCGTAGGTATTCCGTTCTAAGGGTAAAATACTACATTATAAAAAGGAGACCCACACAATGACAAAAACAGTTTATTCCGAGCAGGCTAGGAAAGATGGTTTGCAGCTCGTAAGTGCCGCAGAAAAAGGAGATGCAGAAACGGTTAAATCTTTGCTGGAGAAGGGAGTTTATGTCCACTCGCAGGGCAAGGAAGGCGTATGTGCCCTTGTGGCTGCTGCTTATAAAAACAACCTTGAAATTGTAGATTTGCTGATTGCCGCTGGAGCAGATGTGAATATGAAAGACAACACCCTGCAAAGCGCATATCTGATTTCCACCTCCGATGGATTTACGGAGTTGCTAATGAAAACCCTCAAAGCAGGAGCAGATGTCCACTGCACGGACAGCTTCAATGGAACAGGTCTTATCCGAGCTGCAGACAACGGACACGTTGAAATTATAAGAGAACTTTTAAAGACAGATGTACGAGTTAATCATATCAACAAAATTGGGTGGACAGCATTGCTTGAGGCAATAATACTCGGAGATGGAGGTGAGCGGCATACGGAGGTTGTGCGTATGCTTGTTGATGCCGGCGCAGATGTCAATTTGCCGGATAAAGACGGCGTTACCCCCTTGGCACACGCTAAAAGCAGGAATTTTGCCAACATTATTAAAATATTGGAAAATTCAGGGGCAAAATAATTTCTATAGTAAACGCTGATTAACTAAATGCCTGGGAGTGGCAAGCGCATATAATTGTCATTTTTTTGTATATTTCTTTGTTTGAATCAAAATTCCCTCAATAAAGGAGATACATTATGAGACACATCGTACAGACAGCCCTCGCACTTGCTATGGCTTTAACCTTTTCTTGCTCATCGGATGGCAAAGACGATGACAATTCTGGCGGCAGCCCCGGTACCAGCTCTGGCGGCGGTTCCTGCGATATGAGCGGTTACAGAGAAGTTCCAATGCCTGATGGCAAAACTTGGATGGCGGAGAATTTGAACTGCGATGTTGCTGGTAGCGTATGCTATGACAGAGACCCCGCCAACTGCGCAAAATACGGCAGGCTTTACACCTAGGCAGCGGCTAAGACTGTATGCCCATCTCCTTGGCGTTTGCCCAGCGATGGCGAATGGGAAGCGTTGGTGACGGCAGTTGGCGGTGAGTCAATAGCCGGAACCAAATTGAAAGCAGACTCTCCTTTGTGGAACGACAATGGCAAAGGCACGGACGAATTCAGCTTTTCGGCTTTGCCTGGCGGCTACGGCACTTCCGATGGCAGTTTCATCGGTGTCGGCGACATCGGCAATTGGTGGTCTGCTACGGAGGTCGATGCTTCCTACGCATACCGCTGGTACATGCTCTACTACCACGCGGGTGTATACAGGACCAGCGACGATAAGGCCTACTTTATTTCAGTGCGTTGCGTCAAAGATTAAGCACCTAAATTAGCTAAATACGCAAGCCGCTCCCTTCCAAAAGAGTGGGGCGTTTTTTTGTTTATGCGGTTACTTGGCGGGTTTGTTTGAGAAGGTGGTTCTCGATGTCGGCTGTAGTATAGCCCTTCTTTATGAGGGCTAGAATTTCGTTGCTTTTTTCCTCTTGACCAATGCCGATGCCTTCTGCCCTAGCTCCGTCAATCCTAGATTTATTATCACGCCATTCCTTCAACCGAGCCTCATACAGCATACGGTTATAGTCGTCTGCACTAACCGTAGCCAAAACATCTACGGCTCTCTCAAACACAGGATCTTTTTTCGCAAATTCCATAAATTCCTCTTTGCTCTCTGAGCTAATAAACCTCAGCCATTCACGCAAGCCCTTATCATCTAATCTAGATAATTTTTTCAAGCTAAGAACGTGTATCTCCTCCAAATCATTGAAAGGGAAATGCTCGTCTTTTTCAAGCGTTTGAAAAACAGTGTGGCATTTCTCCGATTCTGGAATAAAATCAAAATCAGCCACTATTATGGATTTAGCAGGCTTTAGCTTTGAATACGGGTCTCCCGTGCCTAGCTG
>JAITFO010000085.1 GCA_031281265.1 Candidatus Fibrimonadaceae bacterium | reverse complement strand
AAACTTGGTGGCTTGGAGCTACGGGCTTGCCAACTTTGAACCCGAAGATGAAATTTTGCTATCCGTTTTGGAACACCACGCAAACATTGTCCCTTGGCAAATAGCGGGCAAAGAAAGAGGGGTAAAAATAAGGGTTATACCCTGCGATAGCAACGGTGATTTGCAAATATCTGAGCTTGACAATTTGCTCGGCAAAAAGACAAAAATGGTAGCCCTAACCCACACGGCAAACAGCGTAGGGACTCTAAACCCTTTGCAGAAAATAATACCCAAAATACGCGAACTGGCTCCCCAAGCAAAAATTCTGATAGATGCCGCCCAAGGCGCGCCGCACTCAAAAATTTCCGTGCAAAATCTGGACTGCGACTTTTTGGTTTTTAGCGGACATAAAATTTACGGACCAACGGGCGTAGGCATTCTTTACGGCAAGCCAGCTATTTTGGCTGGTATGCCCCCTTGGCAAGGCGGCGGCGAAATGATAGACAAAGTGACTTTTGAAAAAACCACTTTTGCCGCACCGCCCGCCCGCTTTGAAGCTGGAACTCCTCCCGTAGCCGAAGTTTTAGGCCTATCCACTGCGATAGACTTTGTAAATGAAACGGGAATGGAAAGCATCATAGCCCACGAAGAGCAAATAACCGAATATGCCCTGAACGAACTGAAAAAAATAGAGGGCTTGCAGATAGTTGGCAAGCCAAAAAACAGAGGCTCAATAATCAGCTTTGTTTTTGGGAACATTCATCCCCACGATGCCGCTATGATTTTGGACGAGGAAGGTATTGCCGTGCGAGCGGGGCATCACTGCGCCCAGCCAGCTATGGAGCATTTTGGTGTTTCTGCTACCCTGCGGGCTAGCTTTGCCGCTTATACCGAAGAATGGGAAATAGACCGCCTATGCCAAGCTCTAAAGAGAACAGCAAATATATTCGCTGGATAGCCAATTATTTAGCTAATTCCGGGTAAACGCTGATTTTCTGCCGTCTTTTGTCTATGTGCTCGAATTTCACAAAGCCTTCTATAAGGGAATAGAGCGTGTGGTCAACGCCTATGCCAACGTTTTTGCCTTTGTGGAATTTGGTGCCGCGCTGGCGAACCAAGATATTGCCGGCTATAACCTTTTCGCCGCCAAATTTTTTAACGCCCAAACGCTTTGACTTTGAATCGCGACCGTTGCGGACTGAACCTTGACCTTTTTTGTGTGCCATAACCTAATTCTCCTTTGCAGTCCTAAGGAATTTCTCTTTGCGAACCGGCTTAGGCTGCTTGCCCGCCGCGACATCTGCCGCAATTTTTTCTTTGCGGGTGAGCGGCTTGCCCTGTTCTTTTAACTTTGCAAGAGCTGCTATGCGAGCACGCTGGCGAACCGCTATCTTCGGGTCTATGGCCGTGCTTTTGCCTGCGGCTTTAATTTCGGTTACAAGCACCTCTGTGTAGCCTTGGCGATGTCCGAGATGGCGCTCATAACGAGTACGACGCTTCTTTTTAATGGCAGAAACCTTATCGGATTTGCCATGCGAAAGAACTTCAACCTTAACGGATGCGTTTTCCAAGACAGGGGTGCCTACGCTTATGGATCCGCCATCGGCGAACAGCAATACGGACTTGAGTTCCAAAATAGAGCCTACCGCTGCTTCTGCAACGCTCGGAACCTTTAAGGCTTTTCCGACTTCGGCACGGTATTGGAAACCGCCTGTTTCAACTATCGAATACATTTTTGGTATTCCTTTTTGGTTTAATGGGAAATTAAATATAGAAATTTTTTCCATTATTGTCAAATTTTGGGGGGATTTATTGTCGTTATTTGGGGATTTTGAGAGGCTTAGAGCTTGCATTGGAGGGTACGGCAGCCACTAATTAGCTCTGAGAGAGTTTACTACATTTAAATTGCATGTTTTTTTTACCCGCAATATCCAGATTATTCGCACCAAAGCTCGTGGAAGAGGAGGCGGGCTTTTTAGACGAAAACCCTGAGTATATGTTTGTAAACAATAGAAAATCATTTATGAAAATGCTGCCCATTTTATCGCAAGCAAATTCTTGCGTTATGGATACCGAAGCGGATTCCATGTATCACTATCAGGAAAAACTGAGCCTTATACAGATAAGCGTTGGCAAATATCATTGGCTTATAGACCCCCTTTGCGGGCTTAACTTAAAACCGCTTTGGAAATGCAAAGCCCTTAAAAACATAACATTCCACGCCTGCGACTATGATTTGCGGCTGCTGGCGGTATTCCACGAATTTTACCCCGAAAAAATATACGACACTTCCATTGCCGCAAGGCTTTTGGGCGAAAAACAGACCGGGCTTGCAGCATTGGTGGAAAAATACTTTGGCGTAAGGCTTAGCAAGGAAAACCAAAAAGCGGACTGGACAAAAAGGCCGCTCCCGCCGGAGATGTGCTATTACGCCGTGCAAGACACAGTTTATCTAGATGCCCTTAAGGAGCTTCAAAGCGAAAGGCTCAGGAAGTTGGGACGCATGGAATGGCTACAGGAATCCTGCGAAACCCTGCTTAAAAATTTGAAAAAACAGAACGAAAATTCAAAAAACATCCAAAAAGAGAGCTGGAGGTTAAAAGGCTCAAACATTTTTAAACCTTATGAGCTGCAACTGCTTAGAGCTGCTTGGCAATGGCGCGACAAGGAAGCAAAAAGGAAAGATTGCGCTGCCTATAGGGTTTTGAACCCCTATTTAATGCTCGATATAATCAGGGCGGCAGCAAGGGCCAAAGGGAAAATAGATGAGCGTAGCCTGCCGAAATTGCCGAGGAACATAAAAGGCAATATGCTTAAATCCTTTTTAGGGGCATTAAACGAAGCTGCCTCTGCCCCTGCAAGCGAATTCCCTTCAATAATCGTCAACAAAGCGGCTCCGCGTACCTCCATAAACGAAGACCTGCGAGAAAAACTTAGGGAATTGAGGAACGAAAAAGCCGAGCAATTGCAAATAGAATCCGGGCTTTTGGCAAAGCAAAGCCAGCTGAACGCGCTCGCAAACACCTTAAATGGCGACTGGGAAGAAAAATTCAACGTTGCCGAGTTCATGAATTGGCAACGCGAAATTTGGTGGTCTTTAATCCCAAAAGCGACATTACCAAAAACACCAGATGAATTCAGAGCCTGGGCCAAACAAAGGCTTTTGGCGATGGATGCAGAAACCAAAGCTATGGAATCGGAAAAATTGCTCATTGAGCTTTCAAAGCGTGCTACTTTGGAAAACGGCTATATAGCTGCATTCTACCCCACCGAGCTTGAACCGCAAATCGTTCCTTTTTTAAGAAAACTGGCAGGAGAGAACAGGTTGCTTTTGCCAAGGGTATTGGACAAACAGAAAATGGAGTTCGCTCTTGTGCAAAATTTGGATAGCGATTTGTGCGTGGGGGCTTTTAAGATAATGGAACCAAAAGCGGAGTTGCCAGCATTTGAAAATCCGCCGACGGCATTTCTTGTGCCCGGCGTTGTTTTTGGCAAGGACTGTAGCCGCATAGGACATGGTGCGGGATATTATGACCAGTTTTTGGTTAATTTCAAAGGGGTTCCGAGATTTGGAGTGGCTTATTCCGTTCAAATCAGAACTTCGCTACCGCAAAACGCAGCGGATATGAAAATGGATGAAGTGCTGTGGGTTAAGTAAGGTTTCAATTCTCCTATGTTTTTTCCAATTATATGCCATTATACAATCTCCTTGCCTAGTTTAAACACTATCAGTTTCTTCCCTTCCCCAAATCCCAATTCGGGCTTAAATCCCCATTCTGGTTTCATCTCGAAACGCCCTTTTCTCATAGCCTTAGGGTTTTCGTAGAATTCATAGTCCAGTAGTTCCAGAGTCATTGTTGTGCCGGTGTATCCCCTGCGGAACACAATCCTCCAATTATCCTTAGGCACACGTTTTACGTAATTCAAAACCCTGTTTTCGTTGAAAGGCTTCAATTCGCGATATTCCTCTTTCTTACTCCCGCTTTTTAACTTGTCGAACCAATAGAATGTTGACACAAACATCAAATCAGTTTCTTTTTTCGTTCTCATATTTCAACTCTCCTATGTTTTTTTAATCCTTCACGCAACGAACACTAAACAAGATGACGCTCTTTTCGTTTGGTATCCAGGCGACATCGTCGCCAATCCACCAAGTGTAAACCATGTTAGCAGCGTTGTCCTCCGAGGCACCCCAATCGTACTCCGAGGCACTCAACCAACCGCCGCTGCGGCCGACACTGTAGAAATTGCCATTGGAATAGCCGCCGCCGCCCGGCAGAGCCGAAAAACCGTAATCATTCGTGCCATTTCCATTTTCATTCCAACCGCTAGTTACTTTTAGTTGTTTACCAACGGAATCGGAAGAACTGCCTGCATAACGAACAAGAACAATCCATTCTGCATGACTTGGGATATGCCAATCAGTAGGGCAAATACCCTGATGCTTTGCGGATATTGACGAAGCACAAGAGCTGGAGTTGCAGCTAGCAGGCAATTTCATCGCAGTTACCCAGTCATACAACCGGCCATAAGTCGTGCAGTTGCTTTCGTTGTTGTCATTACATTTACTGCCACTTACATTATAGTTAAGATTTTCTGCCATCCAAGTTTGGGTGCCAATTACAGTAGTCCTGTATGTTTGACCTTGGTATGTCACGGAATCGTATGTTTTCACTATGCCATTGCCGCAAAATTGAGTTAGCGGATTGTAGCTTTCGTTGCCGCATTTAGCGGGAGTAGCCACGTTATTTACGCAAATGTGACTTGCCAGAGGGTACACCATACCATCGCATTTATTGTAAATTCGGCTATCTACGCAGAATTGCGTTCTTTGGCTATACCAATTACCTCCGCATTTGGTCTCCACAACGTCACCTGTAACACACGCTTGCGTTGACGGATTGTAATTATTCAGTCCGTTGCATTTATCGTAAACAATACCCTCATAGCAAAATTGAGTTGTTTGTTTATACCAATTGTTTCCACATCTGGTTTCCACTATGTTATTTGTACATATTTCCGTTGTTGAATTAGAAAGTATTGCGCTACTGCCACAACAAATCTGTGTTAACGGATTATAGTTCTCGCCATTGCCGTTGCATTTGGTAGGAGTAGCCACACCGTTTTCGCAAATTTGGCTTGCAGGATCATATAACATACCATCGCATTTATCGTAAACATTGCCATCGTAGCAGAATTTATTGTCAGGGTTAAATATGGCATCACATTCTTTCAACACAGCACTGCTGCTCTGCCCAAGAAAATACGAGCTGGAACTAGAACCATTGCCCCCGCCGCCAGACGAGGATATTTCCGAGCCGGAATTGATGTTTGGTTGGTTGCTGTTGGAAGGATTGTCATCCGAGGAGCAAGAAAAAATGAAAGCCAAAGCAAGCACAAAGGCTGCCGAAAACGCGAGTTTAGAGAATTTATTTCTCATAAGATATCTCCATTTTGTGTGTGAAATTGAAAATTCTGAAAATTCCTAAATTCTGAGAATTTTGGTTCAGACAACGTGTGTAACTGCCTGAAATATAACGAGTTAGAACTGGGGGGGGGGGGGGGGGTAAAAACGTTATAAGCGAAATGCTTAATTGAAAGTGGAGAATTGAGAGTATTCTGAGATAGATGCTTTACAACATCTCTATTCTTTTGTATTCTATAATTTTTATTCTCCATTCTCAACTCTCCATTCTCAACTAACGAGCAAGTTTGCCATTACCTTGTAACAGAAGCTCTGCAAATTTATTTGCTGTTATTGCGTAGGCAAAAATCATAACCGAGGATAAATATAGAAAAAAATGACCAGCCTACGGCTGTTCGCCAGCGAAATGCAAATTGGATAGGCGTTCGTGCCTATAAAGGCATAAATAGAGATTTTTTAATGTCCGCAGGACAGCCCGTAGGGTGAATTTAGTTAAAAATTTGGTTAATTGCAGGACATCGCGGTTCAGACAAAAGAAATCTGTCAACACTTGTTTGCAAAATATGCAAATCTGAATTTTTTTCGGCTTAACATTCGTCTAAGGATAAAGAAACAGAAAAATGGAGGTTTCTATGCACAACAAGCCATTCGCACCGCTAACGCTGGATTTCACATTCAAGCGAGCTTTCGCAACGGAAAAAAACAAGCACATTTTAATCTCGCTCATAAATGCGTTTCTGAGCGAGAAACTGGAAAACCCGCTTAAAGAGGTACTTCTGATAACCACCGTGCAACCGCCTCAAACAGAGGAACACAGAGGGGCTATATTTGACCTGCACTGCGAAGACACTTTAGGAAACAAGTTCATAATTGAGATGCAGCTTGCAGGGCAGATGCACTTTATTGAGAGATTGCTTTTCTACATAAGCCAAGCCATTGTAAACGCGGCAGGCAAGGGCAGCGAATACGACTACAGCCTGCCGAGGATATACTGCCTCAGCTTCCTTGATTTTGTCCCCAAAGACATAGGCAAAATAGGCGATGGCAGCGAAGAGAGCGTTCAATATATATCCCTTGCCAACGACAAGCATCCCGATATACGCTACAAATACATAAACATATCCTTGGCAATGCTTCCAAAATTCACGAAAACCATAGAACAGTGCGAAAACTTGCAGGACTGGTGGCTTTACCTGTTCAACCATATTCACGAGTTGGATGATATACCGCCTGAATTGCTCAGGTTGAGCGAAAAGGCGTTTCAGGATTTGTTTGAGACTGCGAAAATTGCTAAATTTACCAAGAGCGAGCTATTGGATTATGAGGAAAAGATGAAGCAGTGGAATGACAGCAAAGCTATTATGGATTATGCCGTGGCTACGGGTGTAGAGAAAGGTAGGGCAGAAGGCAAAATTGAAGTAGTTAAAAATATGAGAGCTAAAGGGCTTGATATTGCTTTGATTTCGGAAATAACCAATTTATCTGCGGAAGAGATAGCTGGATTATAAGCGGCACTATCACCGCAAACAGGGGCAACCCTACGGTTTGGTGTAACTTAATTCAGTTCAGCTGGTAACGGGAATTTAGTCTTTTCCTCTGTTGTCTGTTCTTCTATAACTTCTTCAAGATTGAGATGCTCTTTTAACCAATCTATAATCCCTAAAACCAAATGCTCCGGTGCGCTTGCGCCACTCGATATTCCAACTGTATTTACGCCTATGAATATGTCTTTATTCAAATCCTCTACCGAGTCTATTAAAATGCTCTTAACCCCTTGTTCTTCTCCTAATTCCTTTAGGCGGTTTGAATTACTCGAATTTTGAGAGCCTACTATTAGGAGCAAATCTATTTTTTGGCATATAGAACGAACTGCGCTCTGCCTATTGGTAGTGGCATAGCAGACGTTTCCAGTTTTTGAGCCTTGTATGTTGGGATATTTTTCCTTTAATGCAGAAATTATAGCTGCGGTTTCTTCGGTTGAAAGGGTGGTTTGCGTTAGGTAAGCTATGTTTTTTTCATCAGCTGGCAATTTTTGGATATCCTCCACGGAGCTAACCAAGTGCATTCTGCCGGGCGGGAGCTGCCCCAAAGTGCCATCTATTTCCGCATGTCTTTGGTGACCTATCAAAACTATGGAATACCCTAAGTTTGCATATTGAATTGCGCTTTTGTGCACGGATTCCACAATGGGGCAAGTAGCATCTATCACTTTTAGGTGCAATTTTTTTGCTTTATCATAAACGTCCTTGCTAACGCCATGAGCGGAAAATACAACAACAGAACCTTCTGGAACATCGGATAAATCTTCGGTGAACACTGTGCCGATTTTTCTAAGGCTATCTATCACAAATCGGTTATGCACAATTTCGTGTTTTACATAAACCGGTTTTCCGAATTTTTTTATGGATTTTTCAACCGTTAAAATAGCACGTTCAACGCCTGCGCAAAAACCACGTGGCTTTGCTAAAATACACTTCATTTGGCATCTGGTTCCTTTGAAATAAAAGTACCTGCGGATTTGGCAAAAGAGTAATAGTTCCCTTCTCTGCTGAATTTCAGTATCATTTTATTATTTGGAATATCAAAATCCTCTTTCTGTTCAAGCATTAGAACTTTTATATTGCTCAAGTTCAAGAACAGATGGGAATGCAGGGAATTAAGGGTTATCACCGCGGGGTATTGCCTCAGCACGCTGAATATGGATTCCGAATGCAGGAGAACCGGGTTGCTACGTATTTCCAATTCTTCCATAACCTTGGAATAAGGCTCAAATTGCTCGGCTGTTGCGGCAATTGTTATCAAGCGCCAATCGGGCCTGAACGATTTGCAAATCATAAAAATTTCGCTCTCCGTCCAAGGCTCGCCGCTGATAGGCGGTTCTAAATTGAACAATATGGCATTGGATGTGGAGAGCTTAGAGGTAGAGCCAAGACGTTCATTTTTTTGCGTAATGTGAACGGTATCTTTTTCCGCTTTGTTAGGGTCTATAGAAAGTGCTTTATAAAGAAAACTTCGTGTAGCATAAGCACTGCTACTGTTGGATTGGCTTTGCAGCGCTATGTTTAAAAACGGGAATTCCTGTTTTATGCCTATGCGGTAAGTGGCGTGGGTAGCTTTTGCCAAATAGAGATAAGGCAATTGGGCATTTTCCTGTAAAAAAAGACATAAATCCCATTTCTGTTCCTGTATCTTCTTTTCTATCTCAAAGAAATGGTTTTCGCCATAAACCATGGCTTGCCCTTTGTAAAAAAGGGATAGATGCTCCAAATTCAAAGCTCTTAAAATGTAACGATTATTCTCATCTGTCAAAATTAAAACGTCGTCCCGTTTACGTTTTTCCGTGAGTTCAATTGCCAAAGGCAGAATTACAAATAATTTATCCAGCTCCGTGGGCAAAAAGATAATCACCCTCTTGCGGTTGGAAATATCTGGCTTATATTGAAACATCTCATTTTCGCCACCGCTTTTCTTTTCAAACCAAAGCCTCAACTGCTTGTCCGAAAAGAAGCGCATATAAAACCACCGTATACCTTTAGCAAATGGGACAGAAGACATCGTCTATAAATATAGAAAAATATTTTCTACATTGCACCAACTATGTCTCCTTTATTTATCCGACTATGCGTTTTATTCGTAACGACTATGTTGGCAAGCAATATAATTGCAGCTAAAATTATTAGCCTTGGCCCTATAATATCTCCGGCAGCGGTGCTGGTATTCCCCATAACTTATATTTTATCCGATATTTTCAGCGAAGTTTACGGCTATAAGGCAAGCCGCATAACCGCTTGGTACGCTTTTGGCGCCAATCTGTTGATGGTGCTGTTTTTCAAGCTGGCTATCTTTATGCCGGGAGCTCCTTTCTGGGGAGCCGAGGCTCAAAGGGCTTTTGAAGATACCCTAGGCGGAACATGGCGAATTTTGATTGCAAGTTTAACCGCTTACATGGCAGGCGACTTTATAAACGACGTCATATTCAAAAAAATGAAGGATAAGCAGGGGGAAAAGCGGTTTGGGGTGCGGGCAATTCTCTCTTCCATGGTGGGCGAGGCAGTGGATAGCTTTGTATTCATCACCATAGCCTTTTGGGGAACTCCGTTCTTTACATACGCCATAATTCCAGCGCAATGGGCTATTAAAATTACCTATGAGATTATCCTTTTGCCGCTCACAATTTTGGCGATTAAAAAGATAAGGCAAGCGGAGCAAAATTATACAAAACAGAAATAATTTACTATATTTTTCCATTATGCGTTATATTCTCGTTTTCTCATTGCTTTTGTGCACTTTAGTAGCCCAAGCCGCCGCCGCAGGAAAGGTTTTTAACAAAGACTACAGCGGTATAAACAAAATCCAAGCGATAATAAAGACCCACGAGGGAAGTATTACCGTGAACTTGCTTTTCAAAGATGCCCCTAACACCGTGGCAAACTTCATAGACTTGGCTAACAAGGGCTTTTACAACGGGCTTCCCTTCCACAGGGTAATCCAACGCTTTGTTGTGCAAGGCGGGTGCCCAAACGGTGATGGCACTGGCGACCCAGGCTATAGAATAGATGACGAAACAAACAACTTGGAACACGTAGCAGGTACAGTTTCCATGGCAAATTCCGGACCTAACACAGGCGGCTCGCAGTTCTTTATAGTGCAGTGGCCGCAATCGCATTTGAATGGCAAGCATACCGTCTTTGGCATGGTAGAAAGCGGCCTTGATGCTGTTTATCGCATAGAGCCTTATGACCCGATTATCAGCGTGCAAATAGTGGAGACAAAATGAAATCTAAGGCTAAGCCTGCTACTCGTCCAAAAGAAAAAACCATAAAAAAAACGCAGCAAAAGCGGGCAGCAAAGCCTGTAGCCAAAGCGGCAAAGCCAGCGGCAAAAGCAGCAAAGCCTAAAGCGGCAAAACCCGCAACCAAAGCAGCAAAGCCTATAAAGTCTAAAGCAGCGAAGCCCGCCGCCAAAGCAGTTGAAGCCAGCATCTCTCCAAAAAAGGAGAAGAAATCAAAAAAAATTGAAGCCCCAGCTCTACCTGAATCTCTGTTGATGATTTCTGGAGCAAAGTTTGTAAAAGTTCCTTTCTTTTTTGACGTCGAAGAAGAAGCTGGCAAACGCAAATATGTTGTGCAACAAAAATTGCCGGATAAACCAACGGCGTGTAGTCGCCCAAAAATAAGCAGCAATTTAGACAGCAAAAATTTGGTGGAATTTCTTTCTCAGCAATTGGAATACGAAAATAAAACTTACTTTGAAGGTTGCGAAGGGCAAATTTGCGTTAAATGCAACACAAATAATGTTGATGCAAAATATTATGTTGATAAATCGCTCGGCTACTGTACGGAATGTGCTATGCTTCTTGGGCTTGGTCAATCCAAAGAGGGCGTATTCTCCGATGCTCAAATGGAGCTTATGCGACATTCAATGGAAAAGTCCATGGAAAATTTAAAAGACATAGAAGATGAAAACGATATAGAAAGCATATTGGTGGACGATGATACTTTGGAATCGGAAGAAACTTTGCTTTCAGTAGAAGAAGACGCAGATTTTAATGTTGTCTAAATCATTAAAAGCCCATAAATATCTCTTATCCAGAATTCCCATAGGTTTTTCTGGTGGCTTGCGTAACATCAAAGCTCTATGCGATGTGCTTGGGGAGCCGCAGAAAAGTTTTGATAGCATTCATATCATAGGCACAAACGGCAAAGGTAGCACAGCTCTTTATTTAGCGAATATTTTGCAAGCGCATGGGGTTAACACGGGGCTTTTCACAAGCCCGCATTTGGTGAGCGTTAGGGAAAGGTTTAAGGTAAATGGGCAAACTATTTCGCAAAGTGAATTGGATTCCCTTATTTTGCAAGTTTGGGAAGCGGCAAAAACCGCAAAGGTTGAGCCTTCTTATTTTGAAACCCTTACAGCAGCGGCTTTTCTGTGGTTTAAGAAAAGACGTGTAGGGGTAGCGGTTTTGGAAGCTGGTCTTGGCGGTAGGCTGGATAGCACAAAAATCGCAAACGGATGCATTGCAGCAATAACGAGCATAGGGCTAGACCATACGGAAATATTGGGTTGCACAAAAGAAAAAATTTTAAAGGAAAAACTCGGCATATTGAATAAAGGCTCAACTCTCGTGCTCGGCAATTTGCCAAAAGAACTGCTCTCAAAATGCCCGCCTCATATAAAAGCAAAAAAAATCAACCCGCCTTTGCAAGTTGGGAATCACGGAAAAATTTATGCTAAAAACGCGGAGCTAGCTTGGGCAATTGCTGAAAAATACCTTAGCGCTCACTTTTCAATTCTCAACTCTCAATTAACACGAACTACCCTAAAAAACTCTTCTTGGCCTGGAAGGATGCAAATGCTTTTTAAAAGCGGAAAATTAAAATTCATTCTCGATGGTGCTCATAATGCAGAAGCTGCCAAGGCTCTTGTAAAATGCTTGAAGGAAAAAAACATTCCGCCCCTTGCCTGTGTTTTTACATCGCTGACGGATAAAGACACCTTTGGTGTTCTAAAAGCATTGAAACCGCATATATCGGTTTGTTATCCGGTGCAAATTGAAAATCCAAGGGCGAGGAGCGCGGAGGAAATTTGCGAAATTTGCAAAAGGCTTAGGATAAATGTAGCCAAGTTTGACAAAAACATTCTCAGCGAATCAAAACCTATTTTAATAACAGGCTCGCTCTATTTAGTTGGCAAAGCTATTTCTGAACTATCCAAAAAATATGAAGAGCTCGCGGAATTTAAGGGGCTGAAAGGCTTTCCGAATGAAGGAAAGTTGTCAACACTTGCAAAGCCTTTTCCCCCTCATCGCCCATGTTCATCGAATACCCGTTCACGAACATCTTTATATGCTGCAAAATAACAGCATCATCGTCTATCTGGGCTAATTTCCTTATAAACTCATTCACCGGTTCTTTTCTCTCCCAAGCGAGTTGCAAACTTTTTTGAACGCACAAATCCATTTCATTTGCAAGCTCTTCGCCCAAATCCTTTTTTATAACTGTGCATCCGAGTGGTATGGGAACTTTCAACTCCTGTTCCCAAAACGCGCCCAAATCTGAGATTAAATGCAAGCCGTCTCTTTGCCAAGTAAAGCGATGCTCGTGAATGGTAACGCCTTGCTTTATCTTTTTTCCGCAAAGTTCGCGGTAAAGTTCGTCAAAACGCATATAACTCACCCCTGCCCCTCCCACTGAGGGGAACTTTTTCTTTATCCAGAAGTTGAATAGAGCAGCGGCGGTTGTTTGTTTGCCGGGTAAGTAAACGGGAAATTCATCGCTGAAATTTTCGCCCGCAGAAGACAGGAGCAATGGGCCGCAGCCATAACCCATTGCCCCACCGCTTTTCAATAAGCGATATCTATCTTTCACCAAGGGAAACACCGCCGCACTCACCTTTGCCATATCCAATGCTCCGTCCAATACTTTTTCGTTCAAGGTTTGAACATCTGCAAACTCAGCGGAGACTGAGCAAGGCGTTTTAACCGTCCCTTCAATGAGATTTTGATAGATAAAGGTGTCGTTAGGGCAAGGGGAAATTCCCAATAAGAGCGTGGATTTCATCTAAACTTAACGGCTGTGCCGTAGGCTATCACTTCTGCCGCATTTTTCATTATAGCAGCCGAAGCATATCTTATGTTCACAATGCCATCTGCTCCGAGTTTTTCGGCATCTTCCACCATTCTTTTGGTAGCCAAAGCCCGTGCTTCGTTCATCATCTCGGTATATTCGCTCAACTCACCGCCCACCAACGATTTAAGAGCTTGCAGTACATCTTTGCCTAAATGCTTGGATTGAACGGTGCTACCCCGAACAAGCCCAAGGGTTTCCAATTCTTCTCCTGTTATATAATCAGTATTTACTAAGATCATTATCCTCTCCTTTCTTTATCTCCTTAAACCTCTCAAGCAAAACCACGACCATCATTACAATAATTATTATTGACGGCACAACAAATAGCACCATTTTTGCCACAAACGGCAAATCGTTGTAATCATAAAATATCATTGCTGCTACTGAATAGTACAATGCTATAAAAATAGTTACGATAATAGGTGCTACATACTTTCTTCTTTGAGCATTCATGTTGATAATATAGAAAATTATAGAAAATTTATTTAACCAGTTGATAGGCTAGGTAAGTTAGCAGCAGCCCTAAAAAAACGCTGGCGAAAATATAGAGCAACGCATAGATTGCATATCCTTCTTTAAATAAAGTCAGCGTTTCCATTGAAAATGCGGAAAAAGTGGTGAACCCACCGAGGATGCCTGTCGCGAGAAATAATTTCCACTCTTGCGAAATTTGCCCTTTGCCGAAAAATCCGAAAACTATTCCGATTAAGAAACAGCCTGTGATGTTTATTATTAACGTGTGCAACGGGAACGGCGATGTTGTTTTTGATTGTATGAATAGAGATAGCAGGTAGCGAAAGAAACCGCCTACAAAACTGCCTAGTCCTATTATGAGAGCGAGTTTCATTTGTGGGAGTTATATCCTCTTTAAAATCTCAATTAAGCCTTCTTTTACTATTTCAAGCGAGTTTTGAGTTGTAATATCTCCAGATTTTGACAGATAATCTCTAATTATAGAGTCTCTCATTTTTTTGCCTGCGGTTTCGCCGAATAACTCCTCTGGCGTTATTCCGAGTTCTACGAGTTTTTCAACTTTGTCAAAAACCACGCCCGATTTTCCGCTCACATATTGACTAACAGCAGACTGATGGACATCCAAAACTTCTGCAAGCTCCGTTTGGGAAATTTTTTTCCTATTCATAAAGCTCAAAAAGTCAATTTTTGACACGATAAAACCCTCTTTTTTAGAAAATTTAAGCAAATATTCAATAAAACCCAAGAAAAAATCACTTTTTCTCATCCCTCCTTGACTTTTT
>JAITFO010000082.1 GCA_031281265.1 Candidatus Fibrimonadaceae bacterium | reverse complement strand
AAAAAGTCAATTTTTGACACGATAAAACCCTCTTTTTTAGAAAATTTAAGCAAATATTCAATAAAACCCAAGAAAAAATCACTTTTTCTCATCCCTCCTTGACTTTTTTCAGTAAAATTGCTATATTTATGAGTATATTTAATATAAAAGTTAGAAATTATTATAAGAAATTTTTAACTTTTCAGCTTGGGAGCTTACTATGAAAACTAATCGTTTTCTTTCATTGGCGGCAATTTTTGCCACAGTATTGGCTTTTTTCGCTTGCTCAAACGAGGCAGACCCCCCGCCACCCTCACCGGGCGGAGAGCAATCTGGCAATGGTGAGCAGCAGCAGGTGTTTTGCAAGTTAAATGCAGGTAATTGTTCGCAAATGTCACTTTCCACCTGTATGGAATTAGTCAATGCAGGTGCGGCACAAATAGTGTCAAATTGTACGACAGACCCTGAACCACAGCCCAGCAGCAGTTCTGTCGCACCTCCGTCACAACCCAGCAGTAGTTCTGTCGCGCCTCCCCCTCCGCCACCCAGCAGTAGCTCTGTTGTACCTCCACCGCCAGTTTCATCTAGTTCAAGGTCTGTAGTTTATATATCTTCTTCAAGTTTATCCAGTGCTGCTACGAGCGGTACTTTCATCGATAGTCGCGAGAACAGGATTTACAAGTGGGTAAAGATAGGCACCCAAACTTGGATGGCGGAGAATTTGAACTATACTCCTACTAGCGGTAGTAGCAAATGTCCTAATAATGTAACTGCCAACTGCGCAACACACGGCAGACAATACGATTGGGCTACGGCTATGGATCTAGCTTCTTCATATAATACTACTTCTATCAATATGCCAAGCACATGGAGGAAAGGTATTTGCCCTACGGATTGGCATTTGCCACACAATGCCGAATGGAATACTTTAATTACTTATGTTGGTGCAAATCCAGGAACCAAATTAAAAGCAACAAGTGGCTGGCCATCCGGTGCCAACGGGACAGATAATTATGGTTTTGCAGCTTTGCCTGGCGGATATGTTGAATATGGTAGTGTTTGGGATGATTACCTTGAAGTTGGCACTATGGGTTTATGGTGGACTGCTACTGAATACAATGCTAATTACGCTTATGACAAATCAATGAATAGTGGCACTAATGTTAATGCTTATGGACAAGCGAATTATGATTATAATATGACCAAAAGAAATATGCTATCTGTTCGTTGCGTGAAGGATTGAGTCAAAAAAATTTGTGCCACAGCGGTGCGAACCTTGCCAAACCTTGCGTTTTCCCAAGGGTTTGACGGGGATAATAAACAAGGGGGGAAAGGAGTTGAAAAATGGATAAAAAAGATAGAAAAGAGTTATATCCTCATTTGAAAAAAGAATGCCTTACTTGCTCAAATGTAAATGTGAAAATAGTCATAGACTCAAAAATATTCAGAAAAACTGAAAAAGGTTATGAAGAATGTAATTTTGATGAGCAAAAAAAATATCATAATGTGATAAATAGTTTTAATGAAAATAAATTTGAAATTACTTTTTTTGGATGGCCACTGGATGATATTGATTATGAAAAGTTGGACTATTGGACGCAAGACAAATATGTTCTTGATATAATTCATTTGAGTCTGAATGTACCTATAGTTTTATACTCTGGCAAAGGGTTGAAATTGGAAAATTTCTAAACTTCACCCCATCACCTTCACAAAAAACGTCCTTTCGCGCGGTGGGTCAAACTCGCAAAAGAAAATACCCTGCCACGTTCCAAGAACCGGTTTGCCGCCTTTCACAATCACCGTTGCGCTTGAACCTACTGCACTCGCTTTGAGATGCGCTGTGCTGTTGCCTTCGGCGTGGCGAAATTCGGGGCGGTTGGGGAATGCTTTGTCCAAACCCAAGAGCAAATCGCGTACCACGTCTGGGTCTGCGTTTTCGTTTATCGTGATGCCGGCGGTGGTGTGCGGGCAATAGACAACGGCAATTCCGTCTTGCACGCCGCTTTCTGCAATGGCTTCGCGGACTTTTGGTGTAATGTTGTAAAAGTCCATACGCGGAGCGGAAAGGTGGTATTCATAAATCATCGGTTTTGAACTCATTGTAGCCTTCGTAATTATAACTTGCATCAACTCCTTTAATAAAAATATCACGCTCATTTATTTTTTTGGTCAAAGCACTTTTAAGGAGCTGTTTTATCTCTATATCCTTCACGGGGCTACGCTCCATTGCCGCAAGATAGTCGCTTTTATCTACCTTGCTCCAATCTATAACCACCTTCAATTCCTTTTTAAGGATTAAATCCAGCCAAATTCTCATTGAGCGACCGTTGCCTTCCCGAAAGGGATGAGCTATATTCATCTCCACATACTTTGCGATAATTTCATCAAAGGTCTTCTGTGGCATTTTATTTATATGCTTCAATGACTGTTCCAAATACATCAAGGGCGCAAAACGGAAATTTCCCTTAGCGATATTCACATCACGCATTTTTCCAGCAAAGTCATAAATATCACCGAATAAAAATTTATGGATTTGAGCAAGCCCGGCATAAGTCCCAACTTTTATTTTATCAATTTTCCCAGAATCAAAGAGAATTTTAGCCTTTTGTTTGCTGATTTTTTCCTCTGCCTTGTCTAGCTTCGCCTGGTTTGCAATACCCAATTTATTTTTCAAAACCATTCTGAAGGTAATATACAATTTTTCTAAATTAATTCACAACCTTCAAATGAAAATATCCCGTTTTGGCAATGACTTGCAGAGAAAGATAAAGAAAGCCCTTTCGAGGTTTTGGCAGGAGAGATTCATTTCGCTGGAAGATGAAGATTCCCCATCGGCAAAGGATTTTTTGTTGAAAAATCCGTTTTTTTTGAACTCGGAGCATTTTGTTGAAAGCGAGCCTTTTCCGCAAACAAACGCCGCTTTGCTCAGCGAAGCCCTTTTGCTCGCAGGCATTCCAGAGCACATATTGGAACAAAAACTGCCAAGCCTCTCCAATGGCGAACTCCGCAGACTGCTGCTCGCTCGCAATTATATGGAA
>JAITFO010000119.1 GCA_031281265.1 Candidatus Fibrimonadaceae bacterium | reverse complement strand
GAGCATTTGGTTTTGGTATGCGGGCATTACAAGGGAATAGATGAACGCATAAGGCAGAGCAGAGTTGATTTGTCCGTGAGCGTTGGGAATTTTGTTGTGAGCGGCGGGGAACTGCCAGCAATGCTTTTGAGCGATGCGGTTGTGCGGTTAATCCCCGGCGTGCTTGGCGACATGGAAAGTGCAGAAACGGATTCCTTTGCCCAAGACGGTTTGCTCGGCTGCCCTGTTTGGACAAGACCGCAGGAATTTGAAGGTATGAAAGTCCCAGAAATTTTGTTATCCGGTCATCACGAAAATATACGCAAGTGGCAGAGGGATTATTCAGAATCGCTGAAATAAGCCCTAAAATCAATAAGCCTTTAGATCTAAATACATTATTCTTGTGGAATCATTTTTATCATTATCAGTTAAGTATTTAAATTTATTTTTCTCGTAAAAAGGCAATGCGTTTCTGTAAGCATCAACTATAATAAAACGGCAACCTGCGTATTGTAAGTATGAATTTTTATAGAACTCTTTTATAGTTTCTATTATCATTTTGCCAATACCTTTATCCGTAAATTTTTTAGAAACAGCAAGCCTGCCTATTTTGACAGCTGGATAACTTTTTCGCCGTTTTTTATTGGATATCAATCTATTTATTTTATTCCAAACAGATTTTTCTTCCATATATTGTGAAAGTCTATCATTTGACAAACAGTAATAAGCAATTGTGTCTGAATCCGATTGAATAGTATAAGTTACCGAAAGCAAGGAGTTTTGATAATCTTTTGCATCGTTTAGCAAAAAATTGTCTAAGTCATTATCATCGCTTTCAAAAGGCTTAATTTCTGCATCACTATCTAAGCGAACAATACGAGCATTTAGATTTTTGAATAGTTCTTCTGGGCTCATGGCATTGGAAAGGTGGCTATGCTTTTCATAAATTCATAAGAACGCCTCATCCTTTCTTTTTCTTCTGCGGATGCTGGAGCTAAGTTATCCATCTCCTTTTGGAAGCGTATTGAATCTTTGCCTTTTATTGTAGGCGTTTCTTTAATCGGTCTTGCCATATTTTTCCTCATTTATAATATAACAAATGCAACAACTATGCCACTCACAAAAACCGCAAATTTGGCTTATTACTGCGGTTTTAAAGTGTCCAAAAAGTGTTTAAACATATTTTGGACAAGTGATTGTCTGAACCCCACGCGCATACGCTACTTACTCGCTGGCGAACATCCGCAGGATGGTCATTCTCCCGATTAAAGGATTTACCCGATTGCTGATTTATTTGCTTTTTGTCTGAACCACGATTCACAGAATCTGCAGGATTAACAGAATTGTATATCGTATTGCTTTAATCCTGAAAATATATTCTTCTAAGTTTCCCTATTTTTGTTTGTATCGCCCACAGTTTACTTTATTAAGGATAGGATGAATTAATCTCCGTTATTGTCTGGCTTATTTTCATTAGGTTTATTTTCCCGAGACGAATTGTTATTACCTGCAACTGCAGAAAATATTTTCAATATTTCGCTAATATGTTTATCTTTTTCTTCTAATTGTCCATAATTAAATTTGATATCTTTTAATTTCTCTTGGATAATTTCAAATTCCTTTTTTATATCATTCATTTCACTTTTCTTACTATATATATTTTCAAAATTGTCTTTTGTGTTATTAAACCATTTTTCAAAATCGTTTTTTTTATCTTTAAAATCTTTCTCAATTTCTTGTTGAGTTTTCTTTATGGATTTTCTACCACGATAAGTAATAATTATAGAACCGCCTGAAACAGTTATAGAAATAATTATAGAAATTTTTAAAAATATACTAAGAGAAGAAGAATCGTCTATCTTAATGCTTATATCATTAGAAATTGCTTTTTCTGAAATATTTTTAAAACTATACTCAAGTTTTTTTTGCTTTGTATCTAAACTACATATAATTTTGAAAATGCCACTATTGGAAGTAGTGTCGCATATATCCGCAAAACACACAGCAAATACCATAAGTAAGGCACATGAGAAAATTTTCATAATTTGTCCTTTCCCCAGCTTTTTTACCCCCACCAAACCCTTGGGAACACAAGGTTTGGCGAGGCTCGCACCATCGTGGTGCAATTTTTTTTGTTACGCCGCTTGCCTACGGCTAGCGGCGGCGCATTGTGCTTGCTTCGCTAGCACAACGCGCTTAGTCCTGGAGGCAACGAACACTGAACAAGTTGTAGTACTTGCCGTTGTCGTACCTGCTGACATCCTCGCCGTCGTAGTACATGTGCCGGCTGTAGGCGTCGTCAGCATCGAACTCCGTGGCACTCCACCAGTAGCCGTGGTAGCCGACATCGTGGAAATAGCCACCGGAATAGCCGTAGCCGCCCGGCAGAGCCGCAAACCCGAACTTGTCCTCGCCATTGCCACCGCTATTCCAACCATTCGTTGCCTTTAAATATTTACCTGCCGTTTCAAAACCGCCAACTGCCGTCATCAACACATTCCAATCCGCATCACTTGGTATATGCCAACCATTGGGGCATATACCCTGATGCTTTGGTTGCACTAGGTCAGCGCAAATTCTGGCGTTGCAAGAGGTAGGTAGTTTCATCGCGGTTACCCAGTCGTACAACCTGCCGTATTGGGCGCAGTTGGCAGGATCATTGTCGTAGCATACATCAGTATCATTGCCGGGAACATCGTAATTCAAATTCCTTGCCACCCAAGTTTGTGTGCCGATTACAACCGTCTGGTAAGTCTCGCTGCCATAACTCACGGAAGGGCCAGGAACTACGCCGCCGCTAGAGTTGCCAACAGACGAAGATGTGACGACGTTACCTCTTGACGAGGACGAAACACCGGGGTTACCGCCGGACGAGGAAGAGCTTCTGGCAACGGGAGAAGAACTTGAAGACGAAGGCATAACAGGAGGACTATCATAAGGGCAAAAATCGCTCAATTCGCCGCCTGCTGGGCAACTTAATTGGGATGTGGAATGGCAAGTTCGCATTTCTCCATAAACGCAATACTTAGTTGCTGTAGAGTTCGTTGTTTCGCCAGTAGGCGAAATCTGCTCATCATTGGAAGAACAGGAAAAAGTGAAAACCAAAGCAAGCCCAAGGCTTGCCGCGAGAAGAAAACGGCTATTTGTTTTCATAGTGAACTCCTTTTTTGAAAATTGTCTGAACCCCGATGCCCCCGATTAAAGGATTTCCCCGATAGTTCAGCCCGAAATGTTGCACTTGTGCAAATAAAGATGAAATCGGGAGAATCGGCGAATCCTGAAAATCGGGGTTCAGACAACTTGCGTAAGTGCCTGAAAAATAAGCAGTTAGATGGGGGGGGGGGGGGTAAACGAATTTAATAATTTAGAATGGAGAAAACTCTTAGAGAAATGCTTTGCAGCATCTCTATTCTTTTGTATTCTGTAACTCTTTATTCTCAATTCTCCATTCTCAATTTAGCAAGTAAGTTTGCCACGACCTTCCAGTAGAAGGTAAATATAGAAAAACCTACTCCATATCCTCAATGTCGTTAAACCCGTTGCCGTTAATCGCTACCAAGCGAATGCCCTCTAATGTTAAGTAAGGGTCGTATTTTTTGATTACGGAAGTTCGTTTAAGGAGCATTTGGCCCCAGCCGCCCGTGGCTATTACATGGATACTTTCTATTCCTATTTCCTTTTTTATTCCGTTTAGCAAATAATCTAGCTGACCCAAAAATCCGTGGAGAATACCTGCGCGCATGGCATCGCCTGTATTTTTTGCCACGAATTTATTTGTCCATTTTATGGAAACGGGCAAAAGCATTGCCGCCTTTTCCGTTAAAGCGTCCATAGATGCGTTTATGCCGGGCATAATCAAACCGCCAGCAAAACCGCCGTTATGCAAAACATCAAATGAAGTAGCGGTTCCCATATCCACCACAATTCCGTTTGAAAGCCCCATGGAACGCAGGGCTATAACGTTGCACAAACGGTCTGGGCCAACACTTGCAGGGCGCGGGTATGCTATGGGCAAATTTAGGCAATTTTTTGAACTGACAATTTGTATGGGTTTGCTAAAATATGAATTAAGAGCCTTAACCCAAGGGCGCAAAAGCTGCGGAACAACGCTACTCAAACCTATGTGAGTGAATTCCCTCGGCTTGCGACCAAAATGTTTTGTCAATTCGTTAAGCCTAAAAAAAATCTCATCACTGGTTGTTTTGTCGTTTGTGACAAGGCGGTAGCTCGCTTCAACTTTTGTATCCGAATAAATACCTATTGCCGTTTGGCTGTTGCCTATATCTATTGTCAAAACTAAAGTGCGTTTCATAATAAATCAGTTAATCCTCATGGATATATCCAAAGCCTTTACGCTGTGGGTCAACGCACCAACGGAAATAAAATCCAAACCTATATCGGCAATTTCCTTAACCCTTTCCAAAGTCATATTGCCGCTCGCTTCCAACTCAACCGAGTCGCCGCTTTCACGAACTATGCGAATAGCCTCCTGCATAGTCTCGTTGCTCATGTTATCCAACATTATGCGGTCAACGCCAAGCCCTAAAAGCAATTTCAACTGTTCCAGGCTTTCAACCTCAATTTCAACTTTTAAATTCTGCGTATTCTGTTTTTTAACCGCGTTCCACGCTTCCAAAACACCGCCCGCTGCGGCAATGTGATTATCCTTTACCAAAACCATATCCCATAGACCCATGCGATGATTTGAGCCACCGCCCGCGAGAACCGCATATTTTTGCAAGGTTCTAAAACCCGGAATTGTTTTACGAGTATCCAAAACTTTTGTTTTACCGCCTTTGAGAACCGCTGCGAATTTACCCGTGATGGTTGCCACGCCGGATAATTGCTGCAAAAAATTCAGCATCACGCGCTCACCGCTTAGAAGGGTTTTTGTTTCGCCTGTGATGGTTGCAATTTTGTCACCTATTTTAACAGAATCGCCATCCTTGATAAAAGCATCTATTTTAACATCACCGCCAAGTTCGCTAAAGACAAGCGGTATTACAGGCAACCCAGCGACAATTCCATTTTCCTTTGCTATAAGCGTTGCGGTTTGAACCTGCTTGGCTGGCAAAGTCCACAAACTTGTAAAATCGCCAGTGCGAACATCTTCGGCAAGTGCAAGCCGAATCAGCGTTTGGGCATCCTGTGCCGGAAATTGCAACATATAAATAGAATTTAGAAAAAGATAGAGAAATTTTGCAGCATTTAAAACTGAAAATAAATAAATGGTTGAATTTCACTGCTCGCGGTTGCATACACCAGCCATAAAACTAGCCCGATGACTAAGGCTTTTACCGCAAAATGCGTGGCGGTAAAAAGTTCCTGCAACCGTTGCACAAACTTATCCGGCAAAAAATGCATTATAAACCCGGCTAGCAACACTATCAAAACATTTTTATATACAGAAACTACAGAAAGCCAATGCGCAGCCTTAAAACTCAACTCGCTAACCTTCCCGATAAGTTCCATCGCAGTACTAAAATCCCGCGCACGGAAAAATATCCAAGCAAAAGTGACAAAATGGAAGGTTAAAATCACGCTGATAATGTGGGTGTATATATTTTGCGGTATTTTAACGTATGGCTTGAGCAGGCGTTCAACAGCCAGAGCTACGCCGTGCAAAGCACCCCAAACAACAAATCTCCAAGCCGCCCCGTGCCACAATCCACCGATGAGCATAGTTAAAAATAAGTTTATATATGTGCGAACCTTTCCCTTGCGGTTGCCACCCAACGAAATATACAGGTAGTCGCGAAGCCACGAAGAAAGAGAAATATGCCATCGCTTCCAAAACTCGGTTACGGATTTTGATTTATACGGGGTGAGAAAATTGGTAGGGAGCTTGAAGCCCATCAACAACGCCAAGCCAATTGCCATATCAGAATAACCCGAAAAATCGCAATAGATTTGAATGGAGTACCCATAAGCAGCCAGCAAATTTTCTATCGCGGTGTAACTGTTGGGGGCACTGAATACCCTATCAACAAAATTGAGAGAAATATAATCCGAGATAACCGATTTTTTTATAAGCCCAACCATGATGAGAAATAAAGCCTTGCCCATCTCCTCTTTTGTAAGATTGAGCTTTTTATACATCTGAGGCAAAAATTCTTTGGCACGGACTATTGGGCCAGCTACCAGCTGCGGAAAAAAGCAAAGGTAAAAGGAAAAATCCAGCAGATTTTTCGCAGGCTCAATTTGCCTTCTGTAAACATCTATGGCATAGCTGATTGCCTGAAATAAGAAAAAGGAAATGCCTATTGGCAATATGATATTCTGAAACGAAATATCCCCGTTAAAAATCGCATTTATGTTCCCTATTATAAAATTGGTGTATTTATAGTAGGCTAGAATGCCCAGATTTATCGCTATTAAAAGCGTAACATAAATTTTTCTTTGCTTTGGCGCTTCCGCTTTGTGCAAAAAATTGGACAGAAAATAGTTGAGAACAGAAGAGACGATGAGCAATATGAAATACATCCCTCCAGCTTTGTAATAAAAGAAAAATGAAAAGAGCAGAACGTATATAGTGCGAAAACGGTTGAATTCGTAAGTGCAGATATATATGAGATAAAACACGAGGAACAACCCCATGAACAAACTACTGCTGAACAACAATGGTGACTTGGGATTATACACAAACCAAGAGATCATTCATGGCTCCGTTTATAGTATTTATATTCATTAAGAAAGTCAAAGACAAACTCAGTTCCCTGATTGAGATACCCTTCGCTGGTATAGTGTATGTAATCATGGGAAATTTTTACCGCTGAAAATTTTTCCTCTGACCCCATAAGCCCTTTTGTAAAAGAGTACAAATCCCATATAGCAACATTATCTTTCCGTAGCAGAGCTTCGGAGTATTCTAAGATATACGTGTTCCATCTTTTTTGGTGCAACAGCGAAATTGGCGGCGTAATTATCAGAATTGGAACATTGTGGCAGGTTATTCTGATATTATTGATGAGCATCTCTATCTCCGCGATAAATTTTTCCGCAGAAATGTTGCTGAACGATTCATTTGTCCCAAACGATACAATAACAAGGTCTGGCGACAATATGGGAAGTTGCTCAAAGAACAAGGGATTTGCATTGTAATGAGTTGCCATAGACCCTGTTGTCCCTATATTGTGATAGATAAGGCCGGGAGAATCATTTTCAATAATTAACCCATTGAGGGAGTAAAGAGGCTGTTTTTTACTCTGGAGCAAGTACAGCACAGAAACCGGTTTATCCTGATGGTACACAGAAACAAAACGCTCCTGCAACTGATACTCGAGCGGGCGGAACATAGACGTATCTACACCAGTTTCGGTTATCGTTATAGGTATGCGCAAATTTCTCCCTGCATTGACGTTGTTTGACTTCATTTTGTTTGCTCTCTTAATGTCCGTTGTGGAAACTTTGTAAGCTCTCGCAATGATGTCCAAAGTTTCTCCTTTTTTAACTCTATGGAAAGTTATATTAAATCTCTCGCTATGTATAAGCGGTTTTTTATTCCCTTCAACCATTGCCAAGCGGTAGAATGAGGTAATCGGAGCTACTACTTTTATAGTATTAAATTTATATCTATCCTCGCTCGCCTCCACCGAAAGGACAAACCGGTCTGTTCTGGTGCTGAGCCCATAACCGGATAATCCAATTTCTGTATCCGCATAACATTTCAAAGGCATATTGTTCCTGCATATCTGCCAGTTGGCATTTGAGGCAAAATGGTAAGGCCTGCCGGTTGGTTTGTTAAAACTGTAGGGGAATATAAATCCGCGACCTCCATCTCCAAATTTCTGTTGCAACGGGTTGCGTATAGCATTTGTGAAAAAATCGGATTGAATATGCGAATCACCGATATGAACGATGTTTATTTTCCCCTGCTTATTCTTTTCCAGCTGGACGAGTTTTTCAAAAAAAGGATACAGGAGCGACGCGTTTTTTATGGAATGTTGCTCCGTATCGCTGGTTTGCAGTATTTGAGCATATAAGTTTGAAGCAGCCACCAAGCAAAGAAGCGTTGAAAAAAATCTAAGCGTTATTTTGCTATTCATTTTTCTCCCCGCTTATTTCCGCATACAAATTGTTTTTTATTTTAAAATTTTCATATTCTTGGTCCAGTCTTTCAAAAATGAGATTGCCGATTTTTTTTGCACCATCAACGTTAAAATGGGTATAATCCGCACCAGCCAGCGGCGGAGTTTCGCTCGCCCACTTAGCCATAGACCCTTCCCCTCCCATCAACTGAAATAAATCTATAAAAGCCGCGCCCGTATTGTATGCATATTTTTTCTGTGCTTGGATTAACGCTGCAAGCGTGGTGTCAGTTTTCATCTCTGTCCCGTATTTAGTAGCTTTATCGGCTTGGGAGATTACCAAAATGTCCGCACCGGGAAAGCATTCCTTTAAATGGTCCACAACTTCTATCATCCCGTTTGCGTACCAATCGAATTCTGTCAATTTTGGTTTTAACACATTTGCCCCGAACTGCAATATTATAAGGTCGTAATCAAACTCTCTATGAAAAGCGTTCATCAAACTGGTGTTGAGCTTCCCGAGCGGCAAGCCCGAACTGCCGCGAAATGCGAAATCATCTACATTTACCCCAGAGCCACCGGAGAAATTTACGCCATAAAACGGAATGGACTCCGCATTATCAAATCGAATTTTCAATTCACGGGGCCACGAAGCCAGTTGGTATTTATTAAGGATTCTAGTAGGTTTCAGTTGAACCGAATCCGTGCCATCGTCTGCGGTGATAGTCAGCTTAGCACCGCTGTTGTCCGACCTGCCGTAGAAGAGCGTTGGACGTGCAAGGGAGAGAGAACCGCTCTGGTAACTAGTCCAAACCGAAACACCAGCATTTGCTAAAGAGACAAAACCGCTTATCCCCAGCGACGCAGGTGGTTTTTTTGTGGTAAAATCGGAATATGTACTCCACTCTGGAGAATATTCATATTGTATAGACCCACTGAGATAATGCGTAAGGTTGCTGAGTGGAACAAATCCTATTCCCTGCCCGCCAAATTTCTTTTGGTAGTTCTTGCGAACTCTTTGGACTATCAAGTCACTTTCTATCATCGAATCCCCAAAATACGCTATTCGCACAGAACCTTTTTTTGTTTTTTCGAGTGTGAAAAGTTTTTGGAAAAAGCGTAGCAACCCGTCAAAATTGATGTTATCAACAGCGGTATAATCGGTTTCAGCTTTTGACGAATTAGCCATAGCGAGAAGCATCAGGCTATCTACAACTATATTGTTGTCATATACCGTTTGAGCAAAAATCTTCTCCGGCAACAATGCTTTGAATGTGTAAAAAGCTCCTATGGAGAGGAGAAGGGTTAAAAAAGCGAGAAAAAAATAGTTTTTTGTAAGTTCTATAAGTTTCATGGAGCAAATATAATAAATTCTATCCCCTTGGGTGTGCTTGTTTCAAGCTTTCCTTTAATTTTTCGGCACTGACGTGCGTGTAAATCTGCGTGGTATTGGGGTTGCTGTGCCCTAAAAGCTTTTGGACGGTCACGATGTTCGCGCCATTTTCCAGCAGATGGGTTGCAAAGGTGTGCCTTAGAACGTGGGGGCTTGCCTTGCCTTCCCAGCCAACTGAACGGAGCAAGTTGTGAATATCGCTGTAAAGTTTGCGGACATTATAGGGTTTTTCATTGTTTTTTGAAAATACGAAGTTCCTAGGAGAACACGGAATGGCGTTTCTGCTCTGAAAATCCCTATACTTGCGAAGCCACCGGATAGATTCCTTGGTCAACGGCACAATTCGTTCTTTGCTGCCCTTGCCCCACACCCGCACCAATTCTTCCGCAAAATTCAAATTTTCCCAAGTAAGGCTCGCACACTCAGAAATTCTAAGCCCCGCACCGTAAAGCAATTCCAAAACAGTTCTCGCCCGCAAGGTATCTTCGTTTTCGCCAAATTCGGTTTTGAACAAATCCTCTATTTTGAACGGCTCGCTAATTTCCTTCTGCGATAAAAAAGAGACAAGGCGTTTTGGCTTTTTTGGCGTTTTAAGTGCGGTGGCTGGATTATGCTTTAAATCTGTGGAGCGAATGAGATATTTCCCAAAACTTTTAAGGCAGGCAATTGCCTGCGATTGCGTGGCGATGGCTTTTTTATCCTCTCTTATGTTGAAAAGCCAATCCCTCATCATATCAACTTTTAATTCTTCCACCGCAATATCATTTGCCAAAAAATCCTTAAAATTGTGCAGTATACGAGTGTATGCCCTTACAGTATGCGGCGAGAATTTTCTTTGCGTCTCCAGCGATTCCAAATAGCGGTCTATTTCCAAAGAAAGCATTTTGTTCAATGTAGAAAAATAACTTCACCGCTCGTGGAAATCTCCAACCCCTGTGTCTCTTCCAAAATAAAGGGGGAAGTCTCCCCCTCGCTCCAACCGCCCGCAAACTTCACCGCTGGGCAGGCTGACCCTGCCCCTAACAAGTGGGCGTTTTCCGCTACCCCCTCGTGCCCAAATAAACTGGCGAAATAGATTTGGTGGCGAATTTTCTATCATTTACTATAATCCCTTTGCGTGCGGTTTGAGAAAGCTGAGTATATTTTGTTTTTGACTAATTATTTTTAAAAAGTAACACTTTTTCTTACTCTAAGTGTTTAAAAAGCATGAAATCATATTTTTGCATTTCTGTTTTATTCCTTATATGCACCGATATTTTTGCGGAAGATACGGCAAAGGATTGGACATTAACGCCTCTATTAAACTATGAATATCTGTCCTTTGACGGACAGAGCGTTCATTCGCCGG
>JAITFO010000063.1 GCA_031281265.1 Candidatus Fibrimonadaceae bacterium | reverse complement strand
AGCAGGGTTTGCAAACGGATAAGTTAAAAGAGTTTTCGATGGAGTGGAACCCTGAGCAGGTTAGCGAAGAGCGTATAGATATAGCTTTGGAATTTGGAATAAATCGCTTTAGCCTTGGGGTTCAAAGCCTGGATGACGGCTTGCTTAAAATGCTCGGCAGGCAGCACTGCGCAAAGCAAGCGCTTGATGCTTTTGAAAAGTTGAATAAAAAATTTAAAACTGGCAATGCGGATTTAATGTTTTGTTTGCCAAATCAAAGCACGGAAAATTTTTTGAGCGATGTGCAAACGCTGGTAGACCAAAGAGCAAAGCACATAAGTTTTTACGGACTGCTTTTAAAAAAAAAGAACAAACTTCCGCCCCAACCCGAAGACCTATACCCCGAAATGTATTTAAAGGCAACGGAAATTTTGAGCAAAGCTGGGTTAGACAGGTACGAGGTTTCCAATTTTGCAATGCCAAGCCACGAGAGCATACATAACACGGTTTACTGGAAAAGAGGCGAGTATCTAGGGGTGGGTCCGTCTGCGCACAGCTACCTGAGCGGTATTCGCAGCTATGCAGGCGGGAAATACGTCCCTTGGAAAAAATGGGTTTTGAGCGGCTGCCCGCAAAGCGGTTTAACTTTAGATATTCCAAGCGCAGAAGGCAGGGAAATAGAAGCCGTATGGCTATCTTTGAGAACAAGGGAGGGTTTGTCGCTTAAAAATTATGAACTGGAATTTGGGAAGAAATTTGACCTGAAAAAAGCGGAACCTTTCATAAAAAAAGGGTGGTTGGCGGTAAATGGAGATTTTTTAGCCCTGAACGGCGAAGGTTGGCTATGGCTTGATAGAATACAAAAATTTCTACATTCCTAGCATGAGTGAAGACAAAGACCAAGAAATTAGGCGCAGATTGTTAGTGCTTTTCAAAAACCACAGCGGAATGACGGATGCTTATATTTCGCAGTTTGGTACAGAAATAAATATGAAAAACATTCAGACGATAAGGGCGCAATTCCCTAACGCTGGCGAAACCACTTCCACACCAGCCGCAACGGCAGAAGAGCCTAATACAGAGGCTCCTCCAGGGGAGAGTTCTAAGGACATACCAGCGACTGACTTCATCATTAAATTTGGCAATAAAGCATTTGAAGTTCCTACAGGCGACCCAACAAAGGAATCTCCGCTTTACCCGCGAGTTGTTGACTGCCCTGTTTGCAAGAAATGGGGTTTGAATTCCCAAGAGCTAAGGGCAAAATCGCTTTCCATACTGAATGACCCATTTATGGCACCAGTTTATGTCACAACCGGGCATTTTCAAGAGGTCAACTATCTGCTCGCAAGCGTAACTGTGTGCGAGGGTTGTATGCTCGCAAGCCCTGACCGCAAGGATTTCATACTTTACAACAGAACCACAAGGCAGAACCAGGATAGCCAGTTGCCGCCGCAGGTTATAAGGGAGTTAAAGGAAACTACTGATAAACGAAAGGCTTTTTTTGATAAAACTGGAATTGGCGATGCGTTGTTTAAAATCCCAAGAAGCTATGCTGCTGGTATAGTGAGCTATCAGTTAGCGGATATAAGAGCAGAGGTAGAAGCCGGAGGAAAAGTTCTTGGTGCATTCTACAAACGTGGTAATTATTGGACCCGTATAGCTTTGCTCTGTAGGCAAGCTGGAATGGATGACCACGCTGCGTTGGAGAGAGCTGCTGAGTATTTCAAAACCGCATTCATGCTATCTGATTTCCCAAGGCAAGAGATGGAGTTCCAAGTTATATACATACTCTTCAATATATATCTCTATTTTGACAAAGTAAAAGAAGCTCGCGACTATTTGGCCGTTTTGGACAAAACCAGACAGGATTTGGAACAGAAGGAAGGCGTACCTGATGGTGTTTTACCCGCATGCAAAAAATGGCTGGATATGGGAAAAAATCGCTGGGAAGATCGCGAAATGCCGAATTTCTGGAAGACGCCCGGAATCACATAGCCCAATATGGTTTACAACTATTACGCTGTTGGGCACTGCCCATGCGAAAATTTTGAATTGGAGAGTTTTAACCTCTTTGAGGCGGGGATTTCCACTTTAGAAGAGCTTGAATCAGAAAAGGTTCCTTACGTTTCCTTTAAATTTTACACAGATTCAAAAGAGGAGCGAGACCGCATAGTAGCCGAGTTTGCACATCTGAATTTTGAATGTGGCGAAGAAGAGGCAAAGGATTGGGACTTGTGGTGGCGTGAAAGGCAAACTCCAGTGAATGTGAGCAAAAGCCTCTGGGTGAAGCCCCCTTGGGTAGATTTCTCTGCGCCGGATGCAGATTGCGTGGTATTGGCTTTGGAAGCAAAAACCGCCTTTGGCACAGGTGAGCACAGTAGCACTGCGCTGGCGGCGCAGCTCATGGAAGGCGTGGATTTCAAAGGGAAAAGCGTGCTGGATATTGGAACTGGAACCGGAATTCTTTCGTTGTTCGCTCTGAAAAGAGGGGCGCGTTTTGCGGTTCAAACGGAAATTGACCCTTTGACAATTCCCTGCTTGGTTGAAAATTTTGAGCAAAACGGAGAGAGCAGCCCAAACGCGGTTTTGGGATTTTTGGACTCCTTTAACGAGAAGGCAAAATTTGACATAATAGTCTGCAATATGCTCCGCACCGAGGTTCTGCCGCTAAGGGCGGATATCGAGAGGCTCTTGGCAAAAAACGGCGAGTTTATTTTGAGTGGGCAACTGGAATACGAAAAACATTTCATTTTGGACTGGTTTAAAGAGGCGGGTTTTAAAGTTAAAAAAGAAATTGTAAACGAAGAATGGTGGTCAGTATTTACTATATTCATATCCGAGGTAAAATATGTCTAATAAATGGAAGTTTTTTTGGGTTGCTTCTCTCTCCTTGGTGATTTTTTTCCAAGCCTGCGGAGTAGTGCATAGCTGGGAAGAATTTATTGTCAGCACAACAGACGAGAAAAAAATGGGGCGTGAATTTGATAGCCTAGTTTGGATAAAGCATGGGGATGTTGTGAAATCTGGCGAAGAGATTTTTGTTCCTAACACCCCCGAAGAGCAGGCACTTTACGAATATTATCAAGCTAGGGGAAGGGAGATGGTGAATTTGATAGACAAAAAAGACATGGACGGTATTCTGACAAGCGAAAAACTTTGCCGTAATGACATAACCAATAAAAATCAAGCGGTTTCATGTAAAAAAGAAAATTTCTTTGAATTTAAGATCATAAAGAGTGAGACAAAGAACGCTTTTGCGGTGCCAGGCGGTTATGTTTACTTTTACACCAAGATATTAAAGCCAACTAGTTCAAATACTAACAGCGGTTTCAAGAGCGAAAGCGAGCTTATGAGCGTTATGGGGCACGAGATTGGGCACGTGGTGTTGCACCACAGCAGGGATAGAATAGTTAAGCAAGTTGGCGCTGCTACTATTATAAATTTGCTTTTAGGAGATGGCATGGGTGCGGTTTTAGCAAATTTGGGTGCTAGCTTTTGGCTTCTGTCTAATAGCCGAGAAGACGAATCCCAATCCGACTCGATGGGTTTTTATTATACCAGTAAAATGGGAATATCTTCAAAAGGCTTAAGCGACTTTTTTGAACGAGGGCTTAAAAAGAACTCCGCAGGACAGTGTGACAAAGCGGAGAATGCTTCTGCTGGGGATGTATTCAGCACCCATCCTCCATCTTGCGAAAGAGTGCTTGCCAATGATGATAAAATAATCAGATATGGAACTCAAAATTTACCAATGGACTTACATACTTCACCCAAACCGTTTAAAGAGCTTGTTTGTGATGCATTCAACATTGTACCTTGCCCTTGATGTATTTTGAAGCTCTATTTTGATGCGACTTGCCCGCTTTGCCACTCTTTTGCAAAGCTTTTGCGAAAGCACCTGAGCGAGCAAATTGAACTTTTGGAATTGCCAAACGGCGAGCAAGCGAAAGATTTTAAGCTGGAACTCTCAAACGGCGAATTTTTATACGGCAAAGAAGCTATAGACGCTTTGGAAAAGGAAGTTCCAAAAGTAAAGGATTTTTTTTGGATGCTGCCGGATTCCTATAGGGGAAAGGCTCTGCATAGGGCTTACGCTTTGAGTAAGTTTGGGCGTTGGTTTTTTTATCTTTTCAGAAGAAGGCGATGCGATGAGTGCGGACATAAAGAATAAGGTAAAAGAGCTAACCTCAAAACTCAACGAGGCAAACCGCCTTTACTATCAGGGCAAAACAACTCTCTTTTCCGATTATGAATACGACTTGGCTTTAAGGGAATTGGAGGCTTTGGAAAAGGAACACCCCGAACTAAAGCGAGCCGATTCCCCAACGCAAACGGTTGGCAAAGAGACCGCGAGCGATTTTGCACGTATAGCCCACAAAACCCCTATGCTCTCCATTGCAAATGCCTACAGCGAAGCGGAGGTTTTGGATTGGGAACGCCAGCTTCACGGGCTTATCGAAGGGAAATTGGAATATGTGTGCGAGGTGAAAATAGACGGAACCAGTATGTCTCTTCTGTATAAAAACGGAAAATTGCTCAGAGGGCTTACAAGGGGAGATGGCGAATCTGGCGATGATGTGACCGCAAACATAAAAACCATAAAGGACATCCCTCAATTTTTGGCAGATGCCCCAAGCGGCGAATTTGAGGTTCGTGGCGAAGTGTATATGGAGCACGGCACCTTTGAAAAATTAAACGAAGAATTGCTCGCTCAGGGCAAAACTCCCTATGCAAATCCCAGAAACACCGCAGCGGGCAGCTTAAAGCTCAAAGACCCAGAAGAAACAGCAAAGAGAGGGCTACGTTTCTTCGCTTATCAATTACTGCACGATAAGGCGTCTCAACTACATAGCCAAAATTTAAATTTACTTGAAAAATTAGGTTTTAATGTTTTTAAATTTTATGTAAAGGATTCCGTTCAGGGGATTTTTGAGGCACGGGATCGTTTTGACGGACTGCGCAAAAGTTTGCCTTTTGATATTGACGGAATGGTGGTGAAGGTCAACAGCGTTTTGCAGCAGCAAGAGGCGGGCAGAACTTCCAAGGCACCGCGCTGGGCCATAGCGTATAAGTTTAAAGCGGAGCGGGCGTATTCGGAGCTTTTGAGCATAGATGTTCAAGTTGGGCGCACAGGGAAAATTACCCCTGTTGCAAATTTAAAACCCGTTCAGCTCGGAGGCACAACAGTGAAAAGAGCAACGCTTCACAACTTTGACGAAATAAAAAGGCTGGATTTGCGGATAGGCGATTTTGCAGGTGTTGAAAAGGGCGGAGAAATTATCCCGAAAATTGTGGAAGTTCAAACCGAAAAAAGACCCCAAAATGCAGAACCTGTGAAAGAACCGGAGTTCTGCCCTGTGTGCGGGAGCGTTTTGGCAAAAGAGGACGTGGATTTGCGTTGCGAGAATTTGCAATGCAAAGCGCAGTTGCAGGGTTTTTTGGAATACTTTGTATCGCGCAAGGTTATGGAAATTGAAAACTTGGGTTCTGCATTGATAGAGATGCTTTTGAACAACGGTATGATAAAAGAGGTTTGGGATATTTACCGCTTAAAGAAAGATAAGTTGGCAAAACTTGAGGGAATGGGCGAGCGCAGTGCGCAGATAGTTATGGAAGGCATTGAAAAGAGCAAGAGCAATAGCCTAGAGAGATTGATTGCGGGATTTGGCATTCGCCATCTAGGGGTGAATGGGGCAAAAATTCTTGCAAAGCATTTTAAAAATTTAGAGGCGGTTGCAAAAGCGGAAAAAAAGGAATTGGAAAATATAAATGGAATAGGGGAGATAATTGCGGAGAGCGTTTATAATTTTTTCCATTCGAGCCTTGGCGAAGAATGGGTGAAAAAAATAAATGAAATAGGCATAAACACGGA
>JAITFO010000031.1 GCA_031281265.1 Candidatus Fibrimonadaceae bacterium | reverse complement strand
TGCATGGATTTGTCGTCCAAAAGAAGCATATCTTCGAACACAAACATAAGAGCTTTAATTTCTGTGGCAAGCTCTGGGTCGTCTCTTTCAAGGGTTCCCAAGATGTTCTTTTCCGCACCCCTATCCACCATGTTCAGCATTTCTGCAACGCTCTTTACGCCGCCAACTTCTGCGATGTCGCCTGTAAACATTGTTTTTAGAATTTGCGATAATTGTTGCTCAACCTGCTGCAAAACTTCCGGGCTTATGCTTTCCATCGTGGCTATGCGGGTTGCAACCTCCACCTGCATATCCGGGTTTAGGGCGGAAATTGTAGCGGCGGCTTTTTCGGGTTTCATGTGAGCTAAAAGCAGAGCCACGGTCTGAGGATGTTCCTTGCTCAAAAATGATATCAACTGCGTGGGGTCAACATTATCCAGCATGTTGAAACCGGTGGTGCGAATGTTGTTCTGCACCTTTTCCAAAATTTCACGAGCACGGCGGGAACCCAGCGACTGCTCTAAAATCGTCTGCGCAAATTCAATACCGCCTTGGCTAACGTATTCCTGCGCTGTGCTTATCTGTTGAAATTCCTGCAAAACATATTCGCGCATTTCTGGAGTTACGCCTTCCAAACGGGCAATTTGCGCGGTTAAAGTTTCAACATCTTTTTCGTTTAATGCCTTAAAAACGTGGGAGCTTGCTTCGTGTCCAAGGGCTACCATCAAAATTGCAGCTTTTTTTGGTCCAGGTATATCAAATATCTTTATCGGTTTGCCAACTTCGCCGCCTTTGCCGCCGCTGCTGCCTTCTTTATAAAACTGTTTTGCCACAAAAAGAATATAGTAAAAAACCGCCAAGTTTTTTCTAAATTCTCCCCATGTCTGCACGCAATAATATGAACAATGCGCTTGCAAGCGCAATTCGCGAGGTATTCTCCTATATTTCAAGATTCAAGGGGCAGTTGTTCATATTGAAAATAGAGGACACGCTTTTAGACAACCCAGCATTTCCTGTGCTGATAAGGGATATTGCACAGCTCCACAGCGTGGGCATAAAAATTTTGATAGTGCCGGGCACAAGGAACAGCATAGACCGTCAGCTTGGGGCTTATGGGCTAGAAGCCGTTTTTAAACATGGAATAAGATTAACCTCTAAAGATGCTTTGCCGCTTACAGAACAGGCTTCGCTCGGGGTGGCGCAGCACATACTCTCGCACCTAACCGCAAACGGGATCAACGGTATTCAAGGCAATTGGGTACAGGCGCGGAGCCTTGGCGTTATGGACGGCACCGATTATATGTACACCGGCAAAATTGAACGCATTGAAAAGAACCTTATAGAAAAACTTTTGCACGAGGGCTTTATCCCCATTCTCCCGCCAATAGGCTGGAACAAGCTGGGGCACGCTTACAACATTTCCAGCACGGAGCTTGCAACCGAACTTTGCCATTACTTCACGGTTGGGAAATTATTTTTTATAGGGGAAGAAGGAGGCATAAAAACCGAGGGGCTTATACGTGGCAAACTCACAAAGAAATTAGAACTTGCCGACCACGGCTTAATATCCGCGCTGGATATTGAGCAGGCTACGGAAATTTTGGGGCTAAACCCGCAGCTCCCATTCGCGCAGCGCGACTATCTGGCAAATGCTATAAAAGCCTGCCGGACGGGGATAAAAAGAGTTCATTTGCTATCTGGAATTACGCAGGGTAGTATTTTGCAAGAGGTGTTCTCCAGCCGAGGCAATGGAACGATGGTCTATGCAAATGAGTATTGGAATTTGCGCTCGGCCACCATAGACGATATTCCAGATATGCTCCGTATTATGCAGAGCTACGTGGAGCAGGGATATTTGATTTCCAGAAGCCAAGAGGATATTGAGGCCAAACTTGGCGATTACGTTGTTTACGCGGTGGATAACGCTATTCATGGCTGCGGTGCATTGCACGCTTATGAAAACCACAGCTTTGAGATAGCGGCAATAGCGGTTGGTGCAAATTACAAGGATGCCGGAGTTGGCGAAGCGGTTGTAACTTTTTTGATGGAAAAAGCAAAAAAAATGAAGGCAAAAAAAGTTTTTCTCCTAACAACCCAAACCTCCGACTGGTTCTATACGCTGGGTTTCAAAGACGGCTCCGTAGAGGATTTGCCTCCGTCTAAAAAAGAGCTTTACAATAAAGTGAGAAATTCAAAGGTGATGGTGATAAGTGTTTAAGTGGCTCCAAGCGGACTTGAACCGCTGACGCACGGATTTTCAGTCCGACGCTCTACCAACTGAGCTACAGAGCCAAGGTCTTAAAATATAGCAATTTTTTAACAATTTGTCAAGGCATTTAATCTACGACTATCAACTCTTTTATCACTTCGTCTATGTGGGAAAACATTTTGATTTCCAAGCCTTTCTTCACTACGTCCGGCAGGTCTTCCACATTTTTTTGGTTATCCTTTGGCAAAATCAGTTTTTTTACGCCGGAGTTCAAAGCCGCGAGGGATTTTTCCTTTAAGCCTCCGATTGCAATTAAGCGTCCAACCAAACTGACTTCTCCCGTGAACGCTATGAAAGGAGATATCTGCTTGCCGGTGAACACAGATAGCATGGCTAAGGTGATTGCAATGCCCGCAGACGGGCCGTCTTTTGGGGTTGCTCCCTCAGGAAAATGCAGATGAATATCGCTTCTGCGGAATTTTTCCTCTGGAATTTTGTGTTTTTTGGCTCTCTCCCTAACCAAGGAAAGAGCTATCTGAGCGGATTCCTTCATCACATCGCCCAAGTGCCCAGTTAGCTGCAATTTTCCTTTGCCGGGCAACAGCACACATTCTATGTGCAGAACATCTCCGCCAACCGGAGTCCAAGCAAGCCCGGTGGTTACGCCGGAGCGTTTTTCGTCAATTAAGCGAGGCCCCGCAAAATCTGGAACTCCTAGATAGGTGGAGAGTTGTTTTACAGAAATCTGTGGCAAGAATTTTTTGTTCGATACCAGCTCCATTGCACGCTTGCGAGCCATAGTCTCCAACTTCCTCTCCAACTCCCTGACGCCCGCTTCCCTTGTGTATTCGCGCAAAATCCCGTTTATGGCGGAATCCGTAACTTTAAACTGCTTTGCCGTTAGCGAATTCTGCTTTAGAATTTTTGGGATTAAAAAATCGCGGGCTATGTGCTCTTTTTCAAAATGCAGATAACCCGGTATGCGGACAATTTCCATTCGGTCGTAGAGCGGGGCAGGTATTCCGTCTGGGGTGTTTGCAGTTGCCACAAAAAATACCCTTGAAAGGTCTATGCCCACTTCTATAAAATGGTCGGTGAATTCCGTGTTTATCTCCGGATCTAGAACCTCCAAAATCGCACTTGCAGGGTCGCCCCTGAAATCGCTTGACATTTTATCAACTTCGTCCAGCAAAATCAGCGGGTTCATGCTCTTGGCTTTGCGAAGAGCTTGCACTATGCGTCCTGGCATTGAACCTATATAGGTGCGGCGATGTCCGCGTATTTCCGCATCGTCATGGACTCCGCCAAGCGAAATGCGAGCTAAATTTCTGTTCATGGCATTGGCTATGGACATCGCAAGGGTTGTTTTGCCAACGCCCGGCGGCCCAACTAAACATAAGATGGGGCTTTTAACTTCTTTGTTTTTGAGTTTTTCCGCAATTTGCAAAACGGCTATGTATTCTAAAATTCTCTCCTTTACCTTCTCCAAGCCAAAATGTTTTGAGTTGAGGTTTTCCGTTGCCCTCTTTATGTCCAAAACATCTTCGGTATAAATGCCAAACGGGAGCGCAAGTAACCAATCTATGTAATTGCGAACCACGGTATATTCGGGATTCATAGGGTTCAGGAGTTTTAAACGAGACATTTCTTCGTCAAATTTTTCCTTGATGGAGAGCGGGAATCTCAGCTCTTTTGCTTTCTTTGAATAACTTTCGCTGTCTTGGTCGTTTACGTTTATTTCGTCCAATTCCCTTTGGAGCTGGGAAATTTGCTCTTGAAGCATATATTCCCTTTGGGAACGTTGCATTTTTATTTCAACCTGTTGCCTATTTAGCGATATAATTCTATGGACTTCCATAGCGGTATTTACAGCCAAATCTATTTTTGAATACATCTCTTCCAAAGTAGCACATTCCAAAATGCTCTGGTGCTCATCATCTGGGATTTTTAAAAAACTGTGAGCTATCATGCAGCGTTCTTCAGGGGGTATACCTTTTAATATATCTCTTATATTTTCCGGCAGGTTCTGTTGGGTTTTTATATATTGCTCCATTGAAACGAGCAAATTTTCCGCGAGCGATTTTGAAAGCTTTTTATCTTTAAATTCCAAAAAACGCGGCTTTGCGTAAGCACTGAAATACTTACCGCCTTCCTTTTCCTGCGAAGAAATTTTGGTCACCTCAACAGGCAAAATGCCAAATAGGTTTACTAAAAGCAAGTTATTTGGAGTTCCAGAAATTCCCTTTACAAAAGCCAAAATGCCAACTGAGTACAGTTCGTCTTCCTTTGGTATTTCCACATCTTTGTTTTTTTGCAGTAGGCAAATCACAAATCCTTTGGAATCGTCTATGTGTCTGAGAGCGTTTAAGGTTATTTGCCTATCAAAAGAAAGTCTTGTTCCCATTCGTGGGAACATTACGAATTTATGCAAAGGAACAACTGGAAAACTGTTGTCAAATTCCGGTTTTGGGAATTGCGCATCTTCTTTGTTGACTGTTGTCTCGGATTTTGTGTGCATTAAACTTGCCTCTTGCTTTTGGCGAGCGTATTCTGAACGATTTTTGCATCTATTTTCAAAACTGCTTTCTCGCGATGTTTTTGAATTTCAAACATATAAGGCATTAAGATTTTTTCCATCACCGAGCGAAGCCCACGTGCTCCTGTTTTTTGTTCGAGAGTTTTTTTGACTATTGCGTTTAAAGCCTCATCTGAAAAAGAGAGCTCTATCCCATCCATTGCAAAGAGTTTGGCATATTGTTTTACAAGAGCGTTTTGTGGTTTTGTAAGAATGTTCATAAGCGCTTCTTCGTCCAGCTCGTCTAGGCTAACTATAACAGGCAACCTGCCCACCAACTCAGGGAGAAGCCCGTAGCTTATCAAATCTTCCGGTTCGCACTTGCTGAGTATCTCGCCCAGCTTGCTCTCGTTTTTTGATATTATCTCTGCGCCAAAACCCATTCCACCGCCGGAATTCACGCGCTTTGAAATCACCTTGTCCAGAGTTTCAAACGCACCGCCGCACACGAATAAAATGTTGCGGGTATTTATGTGAACCAAATTCTGCTCTGGATGCTTGCGGCCACCCTTTGGAGGAATAGCGGAAACCGTTCCCTCTAGAATTTTGAGCAAACCCTGTTGAACGCCTTCACCAGAGACATCTCTGGTAATTGAAGGGTTGGCTGATTTACGGGCAATTTTATCTAATTCGTCTATAAAAACAATGCCCCTTTCTGCCGCTTGTATATTGTAGTCCGCCGCTTGATAAAGGCGAACCAAAATGCTATCTACATCTTCGCCAACATAACCGACTTCGGTTAAAACGGTGGCATCTGCTATGGTAAATGGAACTTGCAAAAAGCGGGCAAGGGTTTGTGCGAGTAGTGTTTTGCCAGAACCTGTTGGCCCAACAAAAAGAACATTCGATTTTTCTATTTCAACAGTCGGGGAAAATTTTTGGGAATTCCCTAGATAAAGCCTTTTGTAGTGATTATACACAGCCACGCAGAGCGCAACTTTAGCAGCTTCCTGGCCTATCACAAATTTATCCAAATGATTTTTTAATTCTGTAGGCGAAGGCAAATAAAAATCCATTTGCTCACTTTGAGCGGGTTGCGGTTGCGCAACCGTTTTTTTGCCTTTGTCGGTCAAAATCATATTGTGGCAAGTTTGTATGCACCTATTGCATATAGCCGTGCCCTCAGGCCCAGTTACTAACCTCTCGACTTCTTCTATATTGGCTCCGCAAAAACTGCAAGAGGCTAAACTCTTTTTCACTTCTTTTCCTTTGGTTTAAATACTTCATCTATAATGCCGAACTCCAGAGCTTCCTGCGGAGTCAGGTAAAAATCGCGGTCGGTTTTTTGCTTTATTTCCTCTGTGCTTTTTCCCGTGTGCTTAGACACTATGTCGTTTAATTTATCGCGAGTGTTTATAACTTCTTTTGCGTGAATTTGAATGTCTGAGCTTTGACCCTTTGCATAGCCTTTTGGCTGGTGTAGCATTATGCGCGAATGCGGGAGCGCAAACCTTTTCCCTTTTGTGCCTGCCGCGAGTATAATAGCCGCCATCGAAGAAGCCTCGCCTATGCAAATTGTCACGACTTCCGAGCGAATGTGCTGGATGGTATCGTAAATGGCAAGCCCACTTGAAATATAACCGCCCGGGCTGTTGATGTATATGGTTACATCTTTTTGCGGATTTTCGTATTCCAAGTAGATGAGCTGTGCCATTATTACATTGGCTACTTCATCGTTTATGGGTGCACCTAAAAAAATTATGCGTTCTTTGAGCAGGCGCGAATATATATCAAAAGATCGCTCGCCTCTGCCTGTATCTTCAAAAATGCTAGGGATAATCATGTGCTCTCCTTTTCCGGTAGGCTTTCGCCTATTAGTAGATTTTGCGCAAGTTCCATTTTTAGGGTTTCGCGAATTTTGTTTATTTGCCCTGTTCTGCGCATGGTGTCTTTGACGGAAGCAAAATCCATCCTTGCCGAATCAGCTATTTCCTGCACCCTTGCGTCCACTTGGCCTTGAGTTGGCTTTAGAGATTCCTGTTCAATTATGGAATGCAATATGCGGTCTTCTTGAATAGCGCGGGTAATTTCAGGGCGCATGGTATTCAGCTGCTCCTCGGAGACAGTCACCTCTTCCTCTTCTTCCCCTTCTTGGTGCTGGTGGTTGTGCTGGTGGCGTTGCAAACTTCTTTGTGCTGTATATTTAATCTGCTCTTCCAAAACGGGAAAAGGATTTTTTTCAATTAGTTTGTCAAAGGCCTCTTTGAGCGCAATTTGGCGGGTTCTCTGTTGCTTGCTCTTTAGAATGTCGTCCGTTATTCTGGCCTTAAAATCCGCTTCGTCTGCCGCGCCAACCTTTGAGAAAAATTCCTCGTCTTGGTTTGGCAGTTCAAGCTCGTAAACGCCTGATACTGAAATTGTGTAATCCACGGTTTTGCCTTTTAGCTCCGAGCCGGGATGGTCTTCGGGGTAGTGGATGGTGAATTCCTTTTTGTCGTCTGCGCTCAAGCCTACCAATGCTTTTTTCAGCTCCACTAGGTTTATATCCTCGCTTATCTCAATTTCAAAATTTGGGTTAGGCGGCAGGGGGGCTTCTTTTCCGTCTATAATCTGCTTTAGGTAGCTGCCTTTTATAACATCGTCTAGTTTAGCTGGGCGGCTCACCAGAATCTCTTTTGCAAATCTTTTGCGCAACCCTAGAAGCACGTCGTTTACCTCTTCTTCCGAAACAACGGAGGCGGAGACTTTAACACCAAGATCTTTGTAGCCTTGCACGGTGAGCGGTTTGTTGAGCGCAATGGAGAGCTTGTAAACCAAGTCTTGCCCTCGGTCGGCTTTGAGGTCTCCAAATTCGGCAGGAGCCGCTATTTCCAGCTTCTCGTCGGTTCTCCAGGTTTCAACTATTTTCTCGAATTCGTTTTTCAAGTCGTTATTCACAACTTTGTCCACGGTTTCGCGGTACACCTCTTCGCCAAAACGGGATACAAAGAGCTGTTTTGGAATTTGCCCGGGTCTAAAACCCTTCATGGACACCTGTTTGCGAAATTCGCCAATGCTTTTTTCAAAGAGTTTTTCCATTTCGCTAAATGAAACGGTGAATTCAACTGAACGGTGATTGTCGTCAGTTATGCTTATGTTGGTTTTGCAGTCTAAAGCCAAGGTCTTCTCCTAGTTAAAATGTAATGCGAAAGGGGGGAGTTGAACCCCCATACCTTGCGGTGCTAGATTCTAAGTCTAGTGCGTATGCCAATTCCGCCACTTTCGCAAATGCAAATATCGGATAATAAATGTAGTAAAATAGGTTAATACCGCAAATTGAAAACCAGCCCAACGGCAGGTGTTCCGTCTCTTGGAACGATTAATGGGTCAATAGAATAGGAAACATTGTTGTTGCTATTCAATGCTACGTCTAGCGATTTGTTGTATTTTTTTGCATAATTAGATGTGATCATCCAACCAAAAACACGGTTACCAACTAGAGTAATAGCAGAGAAGAAGCCAAAATAATAGCTATACACTAAGTTGAATCCATCAGAATACCCATAATACGGATCATCAGTACTCTTACTCTCATTATAAAGCTGATACGCCCACATTCCGAGTCCCCAACCAATTATATCTGCAATAGAGAATATAATCCCAGATCTTATATCCCCCTGTATGTAACTACCAAACCCAAAGCCAGGAACGACATTTAATGCGAAATAACCTAAGTTACTTTTTTTATTCTCATTGTACAAATCAGTTCTATCCATATACGACAAAGATAAAGCCTCTCTTTTAATTTCCTCTTTATGCTTCTCAACGCCATTGTTAATATACCATTGAACTTTCGCTCTCTGTTCCATATTAGTACTCTGCTGTTGTGGCACAACGACAAAGTTCGATGTACTGAGCATTTTATTGAACAAGTCGGGGGCTTTCTCGTTTATAATGTCACGCAATCCGACTATGTCTTTGGAATCACTTGTAAAAGAGCCTACCAAATTTCCTTTTTTGCTGTCGTAGAGTTCAACCTTGATAGTCAAATTTTTGTTGAAACGTCCTATCCTTCCTTGTGCAACATAATCCGCATTTACCTTTCTGCCCAACTCCGCCAAACAACTTGCCTCTTTGCATTCTTTCATAGCACGCTCCTGCGAACCGAGAAAAGCAACTATACTCTCCGTGGTCATAACCCCGTACCGCTTGGGCAAAACATTGACTGCCGTCTCACGTAGCTTGTCGGTTAAATAAGCCAAGTCGGTAGGCTTAATTGAATCTCCGTCATCCAATGTTTGGATTATGGCAACTCTCTCCTGCTGCTGCCCGTAGGCGGCAAAGGCGAGGAAAAGCAAAAGTAGTGCGGTTTTTACAAAGTTGCTTATCATTGGGGTAATGTAGAAAAAAATGGTGCGGAATTTTCTACATTGATTCACGAACAAGGCTTTTGACAATGCACGAAAAATTCTCAACCTGCTATGCCTCTAAATTCGGAGTTGGCAATTGCCCCTTAAAAAAACAAGTGATGCTCTCCGCAGAGGAAAATGCCAAGAGAAAGGGCTTTTCAAGCGACCCCGTTGGCGATAAGGACGCGGAAGTTGAAAGTGGAATTTTGCAAAAATACAAAGGGCGTTTGCTGGTTTTGGCTTCTGGCGAGTGCGCTTTGCATTGCAGATTTTGCTTTAGGCGAAATATAAGGCAAAAAAAAATAGATGGCTTGCCGCAAAAACTCGCAAAAATCTTGAAAAGGGACAAAACCATAAAAGAGGTTATTCTAAGCGGCGGAGACCCATTGATGCTGAGCGATGGCGAACTCGGCTCCCTGTTCAACGCCATTCCAAAAAATTTAAACATCCGTATTCACAGCAGAATACCGGTAGCCATGCCAAAGAGATTTTCTCCATCTTTATGGCGTTTATTTAAACGGCTTGGTTCTCGCTTGATTTTTGTAGCCCATGCAAACCACCCTGGCGAATTGGATGGGAAATCAAAAAAAATTTTTGAGCATTTGAGGGAATGCAAAGCGACTGTTCTAAACCAAAGCGTGCTTTTAAAAGGCGTGAACGACAGTGCCAAAATTTTAGCGGAGCTTTCTGAGAAATTATTTTCGCAAGGGGTTTTGCCATATTATCTGCACCAGCTAGACCGTGCGCAGGGAACGGCGCATTTTGAGGTTTCGCAAAAAAGGGCAAAAGCCATATTCGCAGAATTAAAAGAACTGCTGCCGGGCTATCTCGTGCCCAGATTTGTAAAGGAAACTAAGGGCAAAAAATCAAAAACTTGGGTCGGTTAGCCTGTGCGTTGCAACCTCAACCGCTAATTTGTGCGCGTTCTGCAAATTTTCTCCGTTGAGCAATGCCGCTGCAAATGCGCCTATCCACGAATCGCCCGCGCCAACCGTGTTCGTCACTGGTATTTTTGGGGAAGCCGAATACGAGGTTTCATCGGCGGTGAATACATAACTGCCAGTCGCGCCTTTTGTTTCCACAACAATTTTCAAATCATAGGATTTCAATAAATGCGAACATATTTCCTGCTCGGTCATATAGGCAAAACCAAAAATACGTGCTATTTCCGCAATTTCTTCTTCATTCATTTTCAATACATTGCAGAGCTGTAAAGATTGGTGTATTATCTCTTTGTTATAAAAATACTGCCTTAAATTTATGTCAAAAATTTTATACGCATTTTTAGGGACAAGTTCCAAAAAACGTTGAATTGTTGCCCGTGATACCTCGTTGCGTTGCGCAAGCGTTCCAAAGCAAACCGCGCTACAACTCTTTGCCAGTTCCTCTGCGCGTTTGGTAAATGGGATATTGTCCCAGGCTGAATTTTCACATATTTCATATTGCGGAATGCCTTGGGCATTTAAAGCGACGTGAACCTCTCCTGTTGGATAATCCACGGTTTCAACGAGAAGTTCAAGTTTTCTCTCCGCCAAAACATCCAATAGTTCCTTGCCGGGCAAATCTTTCCCAACCGCGCTTACAACGCATCCATTAAAACCGAATTTAGAAGCGTAATAAGCAAAATTGGCAGGTGCTCCGCCGATGATTCTCCGTTCAGGGAACACATCCCAAAGCACCTCCCCTATACCTATAACTGTTCTCGCGGACATAAGAGTTAAAAGAAGTTGGTGGAAAATACTCTATGGCTGAGGGTTTTGAGATTTGGAAAGAGTTTTTGGATTTTTGTTCCGTATTGCTCGCTTATTATGCGGCTATCGAGCAAAAGCAATGTCTGTTTTTTGTTTGAACGCAAAATCGCGGAATAAGCTCTGCGCAGTATTAGAGAGGTTTCCGGCATTGTCACTAGTATGAAGCCGTTTTTATCCTGCTCCTTTAAAATTTCCATCCTCTTTGAAGTAACTGGTTCTTTGAGGTCGGGGAAGGGAAGCCTGGAAATCACTATAAGGCAATTTTCCGGCAGTTCCATCTCTTCCAGAGATTTTAATTCATCAGGAGTTCCTATTAAAATGTTGCCAGCTTCTTTTGATAAAAAACCTGCCAAGTTGAAAAAGTTGCCATCAGTCCCTTGAAAAAAGCAGGTTTTGCTTTGCAGGCTTTCGTCTTTTTTAACCTCTGCTTGCAACTTGGAAACGGAGAACATATCTGTGAAAATTATCACATTGCGGTTACTTTTGGAAATTATTTCGCACAATGTTTTTGTGAGTTCCTCCGAGAATTTTTCATCGGTTGGTTTTGGCAAAAATTCCGCGGCAAAAACTTCGGGGTATTCCTCTGGGGTTTTGTTGGAGAAAATATTTGCTTTTGCATTTTTACCAAACAGAGCCAAGCGGCTGATTAAATAATCAGAAGAGCCATTTATACTGATAGTATCGGAGGTGAAAAATGCGGATTTTAGAATAGGGTAGAGAGATTTGCTCCATTTTGCGGATGGATTTATAGGTTCTGCGGTAAATGTGAGTTGATGCGGATTAGATGGGCAATCTATCCAATAGACATATTCACTATGTGAAGCGGCAAAAAAGAATGTGATGTCGCTTGAAATTTTTCTTATGTCAGATGCAAATTGCATACAGTCTTTTGCTTTGCCCATTTCGTTCTTAGCGTAAAAATCGGAACTCATTTGCTCTATAATTTCTGACAAAGCTTTCAGGGAATTTTGCACGGGTTCCGGTGAAATTCCTGTTTCAGAGGATAAATTTTGTTCATAAGCAATTTTGCGTTTTTTGGTTTTCTGAAAAAAGTTCTGAATATCCTTTATTAAAGCCAAGAATAATTTTTCGCTTTCCGCAGCCTGTTTCTCCCATTCCTTGCACCAAGTATTCTGTTTAATCGCATTTCTCAGAGCATAAAAATAAAGAGTTCGTCCAAAAGTTTTTTGGCTCTCTTGCGGGAGTTTATGAGCATCGTCAAAAATAATTTTTTCGCTGTGTGGCAAAAGCGCAAAGTCCATCTGCATATCTTGTAAAAATAGACGGTGCTGCACCAAAAGGAGATTGGAATTTTCAGATATTTTTTTGGCTTTTTGAAGATGGCATTTTGAAAAATACTCACATTTTTCGCCGAGACAGGAACCAGCTTCGCAGGCGAGTTTTTTCCAAAGGATGGGTGTGCGGTTGTAATGGAGAACCTCGTTTAAATCCCCGTCTTTTGTTTTTTCCATCCATGTGACTACGGCAAAAAAAGTCACACGCTCTTCTGCGGTGAGGTAAAGTTCCGGACTATTTACACAGTTGTAAAATTTGCGTGTACATATATAGCTAAATCTTTCCTTTAAAATAGAAGGGCGAATTTTACCGTTTAAAAATGGCAGAATTGCCGGAATTTCCTTTTCTTGAATTTGCTTCAATTGCGCTTTGCTTGCAATGGTGATTAAAATTCTCTCATCTGTTTCGTCTGCGTGGAGCATGGCGGGGATTAAATAACCCAGCGTTCTTCCAATTCCAGTTTCGCCTTCTGCCAAAGCAATTTGCTGTTTTGAACGGCTGTTCGCTTTTAAAGTTTCCTCAACAAATTTGCTATAAGCTAACTGCCCTTTTCTGGGCGTAAAATTCAATTTTTCATAAATCTGAGATATATCAGGCATTTTGCTCTCCTAAAACAAAGGCTCGTATGGTGTGCCAGTCGCTACTTTTCTTAAATTTTCTTTAACCGAGTCACTGCTCTTTTCTAGTTCCGCAAGCCCTAGCAAAAAAACCTTCCCGCAAGCCTCTGCATCTGGCAATGCCCTATGCGATGCAGAAACTTCGATGTTCAACTGCTTTATCAAATTCACAAGTTTATGGCTTTCGTGAGTCCAAGCGGCTTGAGCTATGGCAAGCGAATCCCAAAAAACAAATTCCTGATTTTTAAAACCATTCCTACTTAGGGCAAGCGTTAAAAGTTTTGAGTCAAAAGCCACGTTGTGCGCAACTATCGGTTTGCCGTTTATAAACTCCAAAATCTGAGGAGCAATTTCCTTAAAAGATTTTGCTTCGTTCAGCTCGTTTTGCGAAATACCAGTTAAATATTTGACAAAAGTTGAAATCTCTCTTTGCGGTTTTACAAGAAAGTCAATATTTCCAGTGACATTGCCGTTTTCAAAATGAACAAGAGCTATATTTATAATCTCGTCCTTTTCTATGTCTAAGCCAGTGGTTTCTACATCTAATGCGATAAAACTTTGCGGAAGCATTGTAGGAATATAGTAAATTTTCTACCTTACACCCCATGCCAAACAATATATATTTCACAGGCTTTATGGCGAGCGGAAAAACGCGCATAGGTAAATTGCTCGCCAGCCAGCTCAAATTAGCTTATATAGATTCCGACTCTCTTATTACGGAACTCGCTGGTAAAAGCATATCGGAAATATTTGAGCAAGACGGAGAAGCCAAGTTCAGAGAATTGGAAAAAGAGGCTATAAAGCAAATTTCTAAGAAAGAAAATGTGGTGGTGTCTCTTGGTGGAGGTGCCATCACCAAAAGCGAGAATGTCGAGATAATTAAAAACACCGGTATCCTTATTTGCATGAGAGCAGAGCCGGAGATTTTGTGTGAACGAATTGGGCGCAATAACAACCGCCCGTTGATGGCGGGTTTGGATCCTGAAGCGAGGATGGAGAGAATTGTAAATATGCTCGCCGAGCGTGAAAAATTTTATTCCCTTGCTGATTTCAGCATCGATAGCAATGAAGACCCTCCGGAAAAACACGTTATTCCGCGAATTTTAGATGCTTTGAAATTGTGGGAATATCTTGCGGTAAGGGTTAATTTGGCATCGGGGGAAAAGTATCCTATTTTTATAGGCAAGGGGATTTTAAAATATGCCAATATTTTGCTGAAGACTTTGAGAATTCTCCCTAAATGCGAAACGCTGGTCTGCACGGATTCCAACATAGCAAAAAAACAGAAAAAGAATTTCATGATGATTTGCCAAAAAGCTGGAGAGAGCAAAAATTTTATTTTCCCTGCGGGCGAGAGAAGCAAGAATTTGGAAAAGCTCAACAGCCTTTGGACTTTTATGCTGAAAAAACGTTATACTCGCAAAACCTGCCTTTTGCAGTTCAGCGGCGGGGTGGTGGGGGACATGGCTGGTTTTGCGGCGGCAACTTACCAAAGGGGAGTTTCGTTTGTGCAGTTTCCAACATCCCTTTTGGCGATGGTGGATAGCAGCGTTGGCGGCAAGGTTGCCATCAACCATCCCGAAGGCAAAAACATGATAGGCGCTTTTTACCAGCCCCAAGCTGTTGTGTGCGATTTATCCGTTTTAAAAACCCTGCCAAAAGAGGAATTTCAGGCTGGGCTTGCAGAGATTGTGAAATATGGTATTATATATGACTTCTATTTTTTTGAGTGGTTGGAAAAAAACGCAAGTGCCATTATGAGAAAAGATGCAGCGGCTCTGAAATATGCGGTGCAGCGTTCATGCGAGATAAAAGCCGAAGTTGTTGGCATAGACGAGCGCGAACTTGGGCTTAGGGCTATATTGAACTATGGGCATACCTTTGGGCACGCTATAGAAAAGCTGACGAATTTCAATAAACTCTCGCATGGCATTGCGGTTGGTTTGGGAATGAGAATTGCAGGGAGATTATCCACCATAATGGGGATGTGGAGCGAAAAAGAGGAAAACAAACAAAATGAGCTTTTGAACAAATTTGGTATTCCGCAAACATTGAAGGAGTGCGGGATTAAAATAGACTTGGAAAAAACCTGGGATGCAATTGCAGGGGATAAAAAAGCGGAAAAGCAAACCCGCATATATATTCTGCCTTTGGAGATAGGCAAGGTGGTGAAAACCTCCGCGCCATCAAAAAAGCAGGTGTTTGAGGCGTTGGAGGTTGTATTATGAAAACTGCTCTAATTATAGGTGCCGGTCCGGCTGGGCTTACCGCTGCTTTGGAACTCTTGGAAAAAGGTGGTATTCATCCGATAGTTGTTGAACAGGAAAGTTTTGTTGGTGGAATTAGCCGCACGGTGGAACATAACGGCAATAGAATGGATATTGGCGGGCATAGATTTTTCAGTAAAAACGACTGGGTTATGAATTGGTGGAAAAACATTTACGGAGATATGATGTTGCGCCCACGTCTCTCCCGAATTCTCTATATGCGAAAATTTTTTGACTATCCTGTGTCGCTAAATGCAAATACAATAAAAGGGCTTGGCATTTGGAGAATGATGAAAATAGGCATTAGCTACTTAAAAGCTTGTTTATTCCAAATTAAAAATGAAAAGAATTTGCAGGATTTTATGCTGAACCGTTTTGGCAAAGAACTTTACCTAACATTTTTCAAAGATTACACGGAAAAAGTGTGGGGTATTCCATGTGAGCAAATCAGTGCGGAATGGGGTGCGCAAAGAATAAAGGGACTAAGCATTGCCAAAACTATAAAGCACGCACTTTTCAGAAATACCAAAGAGACGAGTTTAATAGATGAATTTTTATACCCCAAACTTGGTCCCGGTGACTTGTGGCAATGCGCTGCGGATAAAATTTTGAAAATGGGCGGGGAAATAAAATTCAACACAAAAATAGAGAATTTAAATTTAAAAGAGTACGATTATGTTCTAAGTTCAATGCCGATTAAAGATTTGATAAATGCCATAGAAGATGTTCCGCAAAACATTAAGGAAATTGCAAATGGCTTGGTATATAGAGATTTTATAACGGTTGGTGTGCTTTTAGAAAAACTTGAAATAGGAAACATTAAAGATAATTGGATTTATGTTCAAGAAAGCGATGTGAAAGTTGGCAGGCTGCAAATTTTCAATAACTGGAGCGAATATCTGGTTAAAGATAAAAGCAAAATATGGCTAGGCATGGAATATTTTGCGAACGAGGGCGATGATCTGTGGAATATGAGCGAGCGAGTTTTCTCAAAATTTGCCATTAGCGAGCTTGAGAAAATTGGAATAGCAAAGAAAGAGAATGTTTTGGACACCGTGGTTGTTAGAGTTCCAAAAGCTTATCCAGCATATTTTGGAACATACAATAAATTTGGTGAACTCAAGGCATGGCTGGATAGCATTGATAATTTGTTTTTAATTGGGCGAAACGGAATGCACAAATACAATAATATGGATCATTCAATGCTGAGTGCCAAAGAAGCCGTGAATGCCATAAGCAGCGACTCAAAAGACAAATCAGCAATTTGGAGCGTGAATAGCGAAGAGGATTACCATGAGGGTAAATAAGGATATCCTAAAATCGCTACTGCCAAAATTTATACAATATTTTTTTGCTGGACTGTTTTGTGCGTTTGTGAACTGGGGCGTTTTTTATTTTTTGTACGATAAACAGGAAATATTCTATTTGCTTGCGGCTACGCTATCTTTTTTGGTGGGAGCGACTGTAAATTTTCTTTTATGCAAAATTATCTTTAAATCCAAAGAAGGCAGAAAAAAAACCACAGAATACATAATGGTAGTACTCACGGGGGCAATAGGTTTGGGTATTGATTTGACGGTAACTGCTTTTTGCGTGGAAATATTGAGCCTCCACAAAATGGTTTCAAAAATAGCTGGAACTGGGGTGGCGTTTATATTTAACTATGCGAGCAAGCAGTTTTACGTATTTTCGCATAAATGAGAGTTTTGTCATTTTTTTTGCTATATTCTAACAATGGACATAAAGAAATGGTTAAATAGAGAAATAATAATTGCACGGGCAAAAAAAATCTGCGCGAGCCGTTATCTGCGTGAACCACTCTTTTACGTACTATTTTTGCTATCGGTTTTATACTTAGTGGCTGTCCCTGCTAAGATGGAATTTTCGGATATAAAAATAACAAAATATGGAAAAACAGAAAGCATAGAATTACCTTATTTGGTTGATATGGCAAGTGGTGAAGAGTTTACAATATCTTACAATTTATTGCTTAGGGATAAAAAAGCTGCAAAATTTAAAGTGATTCCCGATGACTGCATACAGGAAGTTTTAATTAATGGCAAAAGATTTTCGCTGGATGGTGTTCAAGGGCTTTGCGATTATACAGGAGGAGTAGATTTTGATTTTTCAGGATATGTTATAAAAGGCTTGAACCATTTTGATTTTCGCATAAAAAATGGTGGAGGTCCAGCGGGTTTACGGGTTGAAATGCCCTATAAAACATTCAACTCGCTTTCTTTAATACAGCATATTTTTGTTTTGCTTTTTATATTTTTTATTGTTTTTGTTTTAAAAAAGTTGCATAACGTAAAATTAAATCTGGAAACAATTTTTGTTTGTGCCTTGGTTTTTCCTGCTGTGATTTATGCTTTTATGGAGTTGTGCATCAGGATAAATTATGAGCTTTCTGGAGCATATCAGGTTTGGGATGCTCCGATTTATTACGCTGTTGGCAGAGGAATAGCGAATGGGATTGCTCCTTGGAGCGGGCTTTGGGAAATTAAACCGCCTGGGATTTTTCTTGTAAGCGCAATTTCTTTTAAATTTTTTGACAGTCTGGCTTTCACATATTATTTTCAAGTATTCATTTTGCTTTTAACCGCCGCTGTTCCCACTGTTGCTTATTTTTTGTTATCAAATCATCGCTCTATTTCAAAATTTGCCCTATCTCTGCTTGCGGGATTATTGCTCGCTTTGTATAACTCGGAACGTTCAGGCGAATTCCAAGTGGAGTCTTTTGGGGCGGCTTTTGCCTGCATAGCGATATTTGCGATGGCAGTGCCGAATTTTGAGAAAAGAAAAATATTATGGATGTCTCTTTCCGCTATTGGGATTTTAGGGGCGTGCGGGTTTAAGGAACCGTTTTTATTCCCGCTCTTTGGAGTTTCATTAATTTTGTGCAAAGGTATAAAAGAATGGGCTTGGCGTTTTGCCTTGCCTTTGGGTATTGCCATTTTGTTTGGGTTTGTTTTTCTTTTGGTTTGCGGATGGCTGGATGGCTTTTTTCATTATTTCAATTTTATGTTTTCTACTCGCCACGGCTCATCATTTGGCAGAGCTTTGGAACTCAACCATATATATAATGACTTAAACTCATTCTCCCGAGGTTTTTCCATATCTTTGTTGATTCTTTTATTTTTGCCTTTCATTAAATTTTTTAGAAATACAAAAACAAATGAAGAAATTTCGTTTGTAAAAATTTTATTTTTTGGCGTAGCCTTCTTTTTGAGTTCTTATTCCGTGGGGCTTGGCGGTGAATTTTTTGAGCATCATTTTATATTCGCTCTGCCTTTCTATATGGCTTTAGTTCTGCTATTGCTCAAAAATTGGGATGGAGAAAATCCCTCTGTGGCTAAATTGGGATTATTGTGTTTGATTTGTTTTGTAATAGGAACAATAGATTTGCCGTATAGATTTGAACGAAACCAAAGCCCGTATAAGGGTATCAATCATTTTCACCTCAGTTTTGAAGAACGAACAAAATATCTCAACGATAATGCAAAAGATTTTAAAGAAGCAGCTGCTTATTTGGATAAAAAAATGGACGAACTAGGCATAGATAGATATGCATTTATAGGCGGCCATACTCCGGGTACTCAAATTTACGGCTGGACCAAACATTCTCCTATGGGTAAGTATTTTAATCAGCAACCACAATGGTTAGGGTTAGGTGCATTGGATTCTCTGATATTCAATCTTGAAAAAGCTGATGCTGTTGTGGTTGGAGCTAAGGATCATTTTGGACGAGGAGACTATTTTAATTCTATTCTGAACGAACAATTTACAGGAAAAGAGATTAATAGATTTTCAATATATTTTCGTAAAAGTAAAATGAGGGAGTAATGGAAAAAGAATATTACATTGTAACTCCTTGCTATAACGATTTTGAATCGCTTTATATTCTTTTGGAAAATATAGACAGAGAGAATGAAAAATATAAATACAACTTTTCTGTGATTGTTGTAAACGATGCTTCTTTGCAAGAGAATCCTTTTAGTGATAAAAAATTTGAAAATATAAAACAAATTTTCCAAATAGATTTAATAAGAAACGGAGGGCATCAAAGAGCTATTGCTTTGGGACTTTCGCATGTAAATTCAAACACAAAAGAACACAAAAACGGCGCGGTGATAGTAATGGATTGCGATGGCGAGGATAATTATTTAGATGTTTTTAAATTTGTAAATAAATATTCAGACGATAAAATTCTTTTTGCCAAAAGAAAAAAGAGAAGCGAGAGTTTGCTCTTTATTGTTTTTTATATCTTTTACAAATTCATATTCAAGTTACTAACGGGTAAAATTTTGCAGAGCGGGAATTTTAGTATAATCCCCTTGTGTATGTTAAATAAAGTTGTGAGTTTAAACGAAATTTGGAATCACTATCACGCTGGCATATTAAAATCAAAATTGCCTATAGAATATTTAGACTGCAACAGAAGCAAACGTTATAAAGGAAAATCTAAAATGAATTTTTCTGCGCTTGTGCTGCACGGGCTTTCTTCTATTTCCGTTTTCAACGAAATTGTTTTTGTTAGGCTAACCATATTTTCTTGTATTTTTTTAGTTTTAAGTATTTTAATATCTTCTGCGGTTTTGGCTGTGAAATTTTATTTGAATAATGCCTCGCCTGGCTGGGTTACAACGGTTATAGGTATTTTGCTCATCATGTGCGTTCAATTTTTAACCATAGTTATAACTTCCACTTTTCTTGTTTTGGGAAGGAGGAGTTCTTTTGATAATGAGAAAAATCCTGCATGAGCCGTTATTTTACTTACTACCTTTGCTCGTTATAGTTGGGTTTTGGATTATTCCAACAAAACTGGATATCAGTGATGTTGTGTTAATTACGGGCGGAAAATCTTACCCTGAATCATTTCCAATTTCAACACATAAAGTTATAGAACATTCAGATTTTTCAATACTTTTTAATATAAATGTTAAAAATAACAAACATTCCGTTTATAAATTTTATCCAGATGACTGCATTTTTGGCATTAAAATAAACGGAAAGACATTTCCGCAAGAAATGATAAAAGAACCATGTAGTTACAACAATGGAACTATAATTGATTTATCTGAATATACGCAAAAAGGCTTGAATAGAATTGAATTTCAAATAAGTAATGATGGAGGTCCGGGTGGGCTTAGAGTAGAGATTCCTTCTTCTGTTGGGCTTAGACATTTTCTGTTTATTGTTTTATTGTTAATAACCTCTGCTCTTATTTTTAGAAAATTGAAATTGAGCAGAGAATCCTTTTTTGCCTGTGTTCTGAGTTTTCCTTTTGTGATTTATGCTTTTGTGGAATTGTGTGTAAGGATAAAGTACGAGCTTTCTGAAGTTTGGAACGCGGATACAACGATTTATTATGCCGTTGGCAGAGGGATAGTGAACGGTATTGCTCCTTGGAGCGGGCTTTTTGAAATTAAACCGCCCGGAATTTTCCTTGTGAGCGCAATTTCTTTTAAATTTTTTGACAGTTCAGTCTTTGTTAATTATTTCCAAGCATTTGTTTTGATTTTGACTGCTGCCATTCCCATTGTTGCTTATTTTTTGTTATCGGCTTATCGCAGTACTTCAAAACTTGCTTTTTCTCTGCTTGCTGGTTTGCTGCTTGCTTTGTATAGTGCAGAATGTGCTGGTGAGGTTCAAACGGAATCTTTTGGGGCGGCTTTTGCTTGTATAGCTGTGCTTGCAATGGCAGTGCTGAATTTTGAAAAAAGGAAAAAATTGTGGATATCTCTTGCCACTGTTGGAATTTTAGGGGCTTGTGGATTTAAGGAACCGTTTTTATTCCCGCTCTTTGGAGTTTCCCTGATTTTATGCAAGGATATAAAGGAATGGGCTTGGCGTTTTGCCTTGCCTTTGGCTATTGCTGTTTTGCTTGGGTTTGTCATTCTTTTGATTTGCGGATGGTTGGACGGTTTTTTGCATTATCTTGAATTTATGTCTTCTACCCATATTTCTAGATACGGCTCTCCCTTTCACCGAGCTATGGAATTTCATCGTTTATACGAAAGTATGAACAATTTTTCTTGGGGGTTTGCCATTGCAGTGCTTGCTCTTTTATCTTTGCCTTTTATAAATTCAAAGCCAAATGAGAATGTTTTATTTATAAAAATTGCACCTTTCGGGATAGCTTTCTTTTTGAGTTCTTATACCGTAGGTCTTGGTGGGGAATTCTTTCAGCAGCATTTTGTATTCGCTTTACCTTTTTATATGGCTTTATTTTTATTTTTGCTCAAAAACTGGAATGGAGAAAATTTCGCGGTTGTTAAATTGGGTTTTATCAGTTTTATTTTTCTTGCAATAGCTGCATTGAACTTGCCAGTCCGAGATTATGTTTTGCAGAGCAAAAATATAAACGATACAACAAAAGAAATTGAGCAAGCTGCCACTTATTTGGATTCCAAAATGGATGAACTAGATATAGATAGATATGCCTTTATAGGTTATCATGATGCTGGTACTCAAATTTTTGGATGGACTAGGCATTCTCCAATGGGTCCGTATTTTAATCAACAGGGAAACTGGTTCGAATTAGGTGCGGGGGATTCCCTGATATCAAATCTTAAAAAAGCTGATGTAGCTGTACTTGGAACTATGGGACTTGAATTTGAACCGATAGCAAACCATATTTACGATATTCTAAACGAGCAATTCACAAAAGAACAAGTTAATAGATTCCCAATATATTTTCGTAAAAATAAAGTTTTCTAAATTTCTATTTTTATGTCGCAATGAAATTTACAATGATTTTTGATAAGAAGTTTTTCAAGTTTATTCTTGTTGGAACAATCAATACAATTGTAGGTTCAACTATAATGTTTTCGCTTTACAATCTAGCGCATTTGAGCTATTGGATTTCTTCTGCTTGCAATTATTTTTTTGGCAGCATTTTAAGCTTTTTTTTAAACAAGTATTTCACATTTACCATAAAAGAGTGGAGTTTGTTTATGGTAGTTGCATTTATTTTAAATACAGTCATTTGTTATTTTATAGCTTATGGGCTAGCAAAACCATTAATAAACTATTTTTTGCAAAGCAAACCTCAAAATATCCGCGAAAATATCGCTCTATTTATGGGGATGTGCTTATTCACAGGTTTAAATTACCTGGGGCAAAGATTTGTAGTTTTTAATAGGAGTAAAAATGAAAAAAATCTTACGTGACCCTTTGGTTTACTTGCTGCCTCTGCTTGCGGTTTTATATTTGATAGTTATCCCTGCTCGTATGGAAATCTCGGATATAAAAATAACAAGGAACAATAAAACAGAAGACATAAAGTTACCATATTCAGTTGATATGGCAGAAAATGAAATATTTTTCGTATCTTATAATTTGTTTGTTAAGGATAAAAAAACTGCAAAATTTAACATAACGCCAGATGATTGTTTGCAAGAAATTTTGATTAACGGAGAAAAATTTCCGCTGAATGGCGTTCAAGGGCTTTGCGATTATACAAAAGGAGTGTATCTTGACTTTTCAAAGTATGTTAAGGAAGGCTTGAATAGTTTTGAACTTCGTGCGCTGAATGGTGGCGGGCCTGGCGGTTTACGGGTTGAAACACCTTACAACGGGTTTAGATCACTTTCTTTAATACATTATATTTTTGCTTTGGTTTTTCTGCTTTCCACGGCGTTGCTTTTAAGAAAGTTTAGATTCAAATTTATTGCCATCTCTATTATACTATTGGGAATAGTTGTACGTTTAGTCATATACACTTATACAGGACCTACAGAGTATTCTTACGACACCGGTGGCCATTTGCAATATATGCAAATAATTTCCGAAGAAAAGCGTCTGCCGCGAAACAATGAATGTTGGAGTTGCTATCATCCGCCTCTGTATTACACCGCCTTTGCAGTGTTGAAAAACCTTTCAGACCGCTATGACCTTAATTTTACTAATAGAATTTTGCAACAGGCTCAACTTTTACTTTCTTTTGCAACCATTATCCTTGGAGTAGCGTTGATTCTGAATTTGTTCGGAAATTGCCGCATGGCATATTTAGCCGCTCTTGTTTCTGTACTTTGGCCCGGTTTTGTTATAGCGGCTCCACGAATAGGCAATGACAGTTTGTTTTATTTTGGTGCTTTATTATGTATGCTGTTTGCGCAAAGATATTGGCGCTTGCATAAAAGTTCGGATATACTTTTAGCATCTATAGGAGCATCCATTGCTTTAGCAGCCAAAGCTACCGGTTTTGTTATTTTGGGCGGTTGGATTGTTGTTTATATTTTGAGTGCCTTGCGTTCTTTAAAAATTGGCTCCTTGCGGATATTGTTTGCCTCGGCTTTTATAGTTATATTGTTTGCAGGTTTTTCAAATTATAGAGCTATTGTTAATGTTTTTGAGGGAAAAAAATCAGGGTTGGTTGGAAATGCCGATGGTTTAAATGGTAATTTACGAGTTAATAATACAACGGGTAATTATTTATATTTTGATTTAAAAGATTACACGCTTGAGCCTTATGCTTCGGCTTGGAACGATAACGGCGGCAGACAGTACTATTGGAATTATTCCTTAAAAACATCTCTATTTGGAGAATTCAGATTTTGGAACGCTCCCGTAGGATATGTATTTGCAACAGCATTGAGCGTTTTAGCCTTGCTTATTTTTGCGCTTGCTTTGTGGGGCATAATACACACAAGGCTCAAAGATTTGCCCCCCTTGTTTTTTGTGATATTTTTATTTGCTGCACATATTTATTTACGGGTTACAGTTCCTTATTCATGTTCAAACGATTTCCGTTATATTTTCCCTGTACTATTCCCGCTTGTTTATTTTTCTATATGTGGAGCGCAAATCTTGAGAAATTCCCGCTTGAGAAAATTTTCATATATAGGTATGCTAGCTTTCGTTGTTATATCTTTTGCGTTTATAGTTGGGATGGCATTTGTGTAAAATCTACCTAACCTTCACGGGAAAGGCGGATATATTATATATGGAGAGTTCCCTGGCTTTTTCGTCCGCATCCAGTTTGCTTTTAAAACCCCCGCCCCTGAGTTTGTAAAAAGGAGCGTCAAAAATCATCTGTATATCATAACCGGTTTGGTTTCTGAGTTTTGCCCTGCGGGCTTGAGCTACGTCAAAATCGGCAACGGCATCAAACTGTAAAGTGTAAACATAAATATCATCTTGCTCTTTGCCAGAATTTTTTGCCAAAGAACCTATGTTATAATCCACCCTATAGGAGGAATCTAAATACGGGAGCTGAAATTCCCTGCCCGTAAAAAGCGAATCTATATCCGTGGGGTTTTCGCCGTATGCGAAAACCGCTACTAATGCTATGAGTTTTGCTATTTTTCTCATAATGAGATTTCTTTTTTCAAATACTCCGGTAAAAGATATTAAAAATAGTAAAAATTTATATATAAAGCATTGGCTTAAAGTCTGTATTCTGCTCATTATAACGGGTTTGCTGACTTGGTATGGCAAATTCCACAAACCTTCCCCTATGTTAACCCATATAAACGATTTTGGCGTTTGGATTATCCCTAATAAAAACGGCTTGGGAGCATTGGTTGCGCTGCCAAACGATGGCAACGATTCCAATAAAATCAACACGGGGCTTAGAATTTGGGTTTCCCCGCCCGATTCGCTTTTGGCTTTTGAGCAACACAGCTCGGTTAGGTACAGGGGCAAAAATATAATGGTGATAGGCGACAGCATAGATGGCCGTTTAAGAGAGGATTTGTTCTCAACTTTGGACAGCAACGGAAATTTCTATTGGCTTGGGCCTTTGAGCGCAGAGCTAACGGGTGAGGATGTTCTTGCAGAGCTAAAACTTTTTAACTACAACCCTAAGGACTACATTTTGGATATTATATATGAAGGTCATAAACTCAGATTTTTTGGTTCGCAAGCCGCGCTGGACAGCTTGGCGGAAGAACCTTTAAGCGTAGCGATTTTGATGTTCAAGCTGGCAGATGAAAGGGAACCGCCTTTTAAAACTTATAAACAAGTTCAATCCCTGATTTGGAATGGGAAAAACGAAACGCCAGATTCCAGCCGCATAGCGTTGAATTACGAAGACGCAATGGCTGTAATTCATTATCGCGAAAAAAAAGGGCTCTCCGCAAGACGGCTGCATTTAAAAGATTGGAACCCAAGCTACTAAACTGTTGACTTAACCTTATTAAAAGAATCCAGCAGCACTTCTCTGATTTTTTCTTCGTCTTCCACTTTTGAAAGAACGGTTATTTGATCCCAGCCGCACAGAGCGGTATCTCCTCTTGGTGGGAGCACTTGCCAAACATCTTCTTCTTCGTCTTTATTAAAAGGTTTTTTCTCGTTTATTTTGTTGAATATAGCCCAGGTTTTATCTTCTAGTTCTTTCACCTCTTCGCCGTGTCTCTCTCTTATAAGGCTTATAATTTTTTGAGTTTTTCTGAAAAGCGAAGAAACCCTTTGCCTGCGTGCTATCATCAGCAAAAGCGTATTTTCCGGCAGCCTTAAATCACGTATCAGGGGGCCTTTGGCACCTTCCGGGTCTGGCAGGTCAATGGTAAATACGGTTATCTTTTGCCCGGCTTCCATATCATTCTTTGTGAAAAACTCAAGGCTGTAAGGCGGTTCGGGGCGAGACTCTGTGGAAAGTTTTAACAGCTTTGCTACTTTGCCAAGCGATGAGCCTTGAATCATTAGAGAGAGCAACACCGCAAAAAATACCAAATTGAAAATTTCCATTCCGTTTTCCATGCTGTGAGCTGTTGGATATGTGGCAAGCACAATGGGCACCGCACCGCGCAACCCCGCCCAAGCTACAAACAATCGGTCTTTAAACGGTATGCCCATCGCAATAGTTCCCAAAAACACTGCGGCGGGTCTCGCTACAAAAGACAGGAAAACAAAGAGCAAAACTCCTTTTAAAACAAGATTCTCATTAAACCAACTGCGTGGCTCAACCAAAACGCCTAGCAGCACAAATAGCAAAATGTTTGAAATCATGGATATAGCAGACGAAAAATTATAAACGCCCTGCTTATGCACAAATTGCATATTTCCAAGAACAATGCCAGCGGTAAAAACAGCTAACATTCCGCTTGCGTTGAGCGTTTCGGTAAAGCCGTAAGTGAACAATGCTGTACATAGCAATATTATGTAATAATATCCGTTTTCCTGTGGAGTTAGCCTGTTTATGAGTCGCACCGTCATCTTTGCTATTACATAACCAAAAATAGGCCCGGCGGTAAACTTCCACAAAAATTGCCAAACAAAAACATTAAAGCTCAAATTCTCGCTGGAGGTCAAGGTTTGTACAGTTACTATTGTCAGCAAAATAGCCATGGGATCGTTGGCTGCGCTTTCTATTTCTATGGTTGAGCTGAGCTTATGGCTAAGGGGTTGTTTTCTTAAAATTGAAAAAATTGCAGCCGCATCGGTAGAGGATATTATCACAGCCAGCAAGAGAGCCAAGTTTTTATCCCAGCCCAAAATAAAATACAAACACACAAAAGTAAATACCGCCGTTAATAGAACTCCCCAAGAAGCCAACCCCACCGCAGGCAATGCTACCAGTTTTAAATTATTTTTTTCCGTGCAAAATCCACCGTGAAACAGAACAAAAACCAAAGCTAGATTTGCGAGCTGGTTCGCTAAAATCATATTGTTGAATTCCCAAAACTTAAGTCCGTCTTTGCCAAAGACAATTCCAGCGAACAGGGCCACTAGAATAACGGGAATGCTTTTTTTATCCAAATGAACTGCAGATACCACTACGGCTAAAAGAATTAACGGAATCGCCAGATAAACGATATTATCAGCAATGCTGGTCGTAAAAAAATTTAACCAATATTCCATGTAGAGAATCTAGAAAATTAAAGGGACTTTAGCCTTGCCTGTTCACTAGATGCACCGGTTCTCTGCGCACGGTTCTGGAGTAAGCCCCGCCGTTCCCGTAAGTTCGCCAAGCACGGTCGCGCGGATCCACGTTCTGGGTCATTATTGTTTTTAGGGTCTCTTTGATTATGCTACGCGAAATTTCCAAAAGCTCTGCATTTGATGCCGAGATGTCTTTTACTTCTTGGGCTTCCTTTTTTAATTCCAATGCTATATCTTCCAATTTTTTGCCATCAAATTCTGGGAAAGCTTTAACTATATCGCGAATGGTTTTAATCTCCGAATTTGTATTCTGCGCTAATATGTCCATATTGTAAATACGGCGGTTTTCGAGCAGGTTAATACCTTCGTATATGCCTTCTATTTTATCCAAGATTTCTGTTAATTCCGTTTTATCGTTCGCTATTATCGCAGCTCGTTGCCTTATAAGCGTCTCTTTGAAAAAAGAGTATTGCTGCTTCAATTTGCTGAGTATTAGCACTAAGGCTTCAAATTCCTTTTCAAAAGTCATAGAACCTCCTCTTGTGAAAATTGCTCTTTATACTTGAGAACATTTTTAACATAATCTTGCGTTTCTTTAAACGGAGGGATGCCGTTGTATTGCTCAACTCTGCTTGGCCCCGCATTGTAAGCAGCAAGGGCTTTGCTCTCGTCACCGTTGAATTGAGCCAATAATTGTTTTAGGTATTTTGTTCCACCCATTATATTTTGCCGCCCGTTGTATGAGTTTACAACGCCCATATCTTTGGCTGTGGAATCCATGAGCTGCATAAGCCCTTTTGCGCCTTTGCTGGAACGCGCTAAAGAATCTCCGGCGCTTTCCTGTTTAACCACTGCTCTGATTAGGTTTTTGTCTAAACCCATGGTTTCAGATGCTTCCGAGATCCAAGTTTCTATCTGTTTTTCGGAGGCCTTGGTAGGCTGCCAGTTATATGCGTTTTGCGCCGCCATTATTTTTTGCGGGCTTGTGGCGTCTTTGCCTGCGAGTTCTTTGTAAATCATTTGCGCTAAGCCAAAACTACCAGTTCGGCTTGCGGTATTGGCAATCTGTTCGTCTAGCATTTCTGTGAAAATTCGCCTGCCAGTACTCATGTTTTCGTCTTTTGGAACGGTATTTCGCATGGCTTTCAGCATTTGATTCACAAATAGCGATTCAAAGTCCTGTGCAACTTTCCATTTTTTTGCATCATCAGAAGCGGCGTTTGGAAGACGCACTCCAAGGCTATTTGTTTCTGCAATAGACATATCACAGATGTGAATGCAAAAAGCGTGCCAAAATTATGCTACGCCATTAGGTCTATTATATCGCCGCCTTCCAGCTTCAAAGGATGCCCAGCGGGGGTATTGGTCTCAGGCGGAGTTTCTTCGCCCTGCTTTTTTTTGTGTTCATGCTCCCTTCCCTTCCCCTCTCCGTCTGGGTTTGAAGCCTCGGCTTCATCGTCTTTTTGAACGCTGTTGTTTTTCAGTTCTTCCAGGCGGTGCATCTCTGCGGCTGATTTTGCAATATCTCCAAAAGCCTTCGCCTGCTCGTGCGAGCGCATTTCGGACATTGTGTCTGAGCGCTGTACCAAATCTTGATTCTGTACTGGGGGAAGCATAAAACGTCTCTTTGGTTAATTTACATTTTCAATTGCAATTTTGCTTTTAATTTTGTCATTGCTTTGGAATGTATTTGCGAAACGCGCGACTCCGTGAGGTTCATGGCTATGCCTATTTCTTTTAGCGTTAATTCTTCGTAGTGATAGAGAGCTATCACATGTCGCTCGTTTTCGGGCAATTCCATTAGCGCATTCGCCAATATTCTTTTGGTATCTTCCATGCCAAGCCTGTCCAAAGGGTTCTCTGCATTTTCATCTTCTATGGTATCTATAAAACTCATATTCATAGTTTCGCCGTAGTTGTTGAAAATCACTTCGTTTAACGAGACTATAGATGTTGGGGCAATTTCGCTCAAAAGCTCCTCGAATTCCACGGGCTTTAGGTCTAAATGCTCTGCAACTTCAGAGTCATAAGGTGTACGTCCAAGTTCCTTTTCAAGTTCTACGTAGGCATTTTTTACCGTTTTTGCTTTTTGCCTTATTGAGCGAGGAACCCAATCCTGTTCTCTAAGGTCGTCTAAAATTGCACCCCTTATCTTATGGGTTGCATAAGTCTCAAATTTAACATCTCTAGTTGAGTCAAAAGATTCAAGCGCCTTTATCAACCCCATTACGCCAGCTCCTATTAAATCGCCAAGCTGAACGTCTTTTGGTAAGTTGACGGCCATTCTCTGAGCCGTATAACGTACTATAGGGGTATATTCGGCAAGCAACTTATCGCGAGCGCTGGTGCTGCCGTGCTCTTTATAATCTGTCCAAAGGGAATCCATATCCATCTAACTATCCTTTTCCTGCCGGGTTCGCTCTTTCTCTCTCTTCTCTCTCTTTCGCTTCTTTCTCCTTTTCCTTCTCTTTTTCCTCTGCTCTTAACCAAGCGAGCTCTTCAGCATCTGGCTCGGTTACGTGGTAAGAAAGTCCGCCATCTGTTCTGTCCGCTTTTTTCTCTTTTGCATCCAATAAAATAGTTTTTAAAAAAGTATCCACTAGCATAACAAAGAGCAGCCAAAAAACTCCGCTTATCACAACGGCCTTTATGAGAGCTATCAGAATTATCTTAAAAGATATAATAGGTTCCAAAATCAAGTCTACCAAAAGCACAACCCAAAAAATCACTATCACAAGTGTTTTTGTAACTGCGTTTGTAATAGGTCTAAGTTCCATTCTGAGTTCTCCGTTTACTTAATTATCCAGTCCGCTATAATCTCTTTCTCTGCGTTGATTATATTATCGGGGCCTTGCCCGTTGCCTATGTAAGAAAGCGGTATTCCATATTTTATGGGCAACCAAAGCAAAGCCCCTTGCTCAGAGGCTTCGTCTTGCTTTGTGAAAACCACGCGATTAGCTTTCAATGCCATATATGCTTCTGCGGCATTTTCCAAATCTCGGTTGCGCATATTGAGCGGCAAAACCAAATGAACTTCGTCTGGGCGAATTGCTTCATAAAAAACGGTTAGCTCCGCCTCGTGTTCTTCGTTTTTTAAGCTACGGCCTGCGGTATCAACCAAAACCGTGGATTTGTCTCTGAGCCTCTCAAAAACTTCAGGAACTTCTTCCGGTGAGGAAATTCTTTCCAAATCTATGTCTGCGGCTGCGGCAAACGCTTCCATCTGCTCTAAAGCACCCATGCGATAGCAATCGGTTGTGACTATGGCTACATTCGGGTTGCCTGTCATGGTGGCTTTGCCAGCGAGTTTTGAAATAACTCCAGACTTACCAGCTCCGGCAGGCCCAATGAACATCTGCACCAAAGGTCTGCCTTTACGAAGCCTTGGGCGCGGTGCAATTGAAATTCGGTTTGAGAGTACTTTTCTCATCTGCTCTTTGACATAAGTCTCATCCCTTGAATTTGCTGGGCAAAGCAACATTGTTTCTGCAAGCAAGTCTTGAGCTATTTGAGCAGGGAAACCGTTTTTGGAAAGCTCCGTTGCAACATGAGCAAATTCTTTTGGAATCCTGTCGCGTGTTACTCTGACTCCTTCTAAGAATTCGCTTCTAGCTGCGAAAAAATCTTCCCTTAATTTTTTTACTTCCACAAGAATACTATCCTTAAATTCCGTAAGGATGCTTTCCATATAATCGTAAGATTTATCAAGCGGAATAGATGCAGTTTTTTTCTCCGAAGTTTTTTGCTGCTTTGCGTTTTGCCATTCTATGGGTTTTACCCCTTTGCTGTTATATGTCGCTAACTTTCCGGTATCTTTGCCGCTTTTGCCAGCCGATGGTGGAGCCTCAGAAATATCATCCAAAGTCACAGTGACTTCCACCTTTTCATTCGGATTAGTAGGATGCTTAATTTCCTGCTGCTTTAATATAACGGCATCCGGACCTATTTCCGCTTTTATGCGATGGAACGCTTCTGTAAAAGTTTTTGCTCTGAATGTTCTAATCATGAGTATTTAAGGTCTCCGCTACTGTTATATTGACTCCTGTGACTATCTCACTATAGGACAAAATTACTAAATTCGGGAAGTTGCTTTCCAATAATTTTTTCAATGGATAACGCACGTTTGGCGAGCAAACTATTATAGGCTGGTCGCCTTCCGCTTGAATTTTCGTCTGAATTATCTCCATTCTCTCCAAAATACGGCCAACAAGATCTGGTCTTATCACCAATCTTGGCCCTTTGTTCGTCGATTGGAGCGAGGCTTCCAGCATTTGCTCTAAATCCGGCGCAAGGGTTATTACGGACATTTCCCCGTTGTTTATAAAGGGTTTGCAGATTTGCCTTGTTAAACCAAGCCGAACTTGCTCGTTTATGAACACGGCATCTTTTGAAAGTTTTGCCGCATTTGCCATCAGTTCCAAAATGCTCGCCAAATCCCTTATGGAAATTCTCTCTTGGAGCAACATACATAAAACCTGCTGAATTTCCCCAACTCCAAGTACGGAAGATATTTCTTCAACAACGGCTGGGCTATTCTTTTTAACATTTTCAAGCAACGCTTTTACATCTTGCCTCATCAAAATTTCCGAAGCGTAGCGGCGTATAATTTCCGTCAAGTGCGTAGCTAGAACCGCAGGCAGCTCAACAACGGTATAGCCTGCAAGCTCTGCTCCTTCCTTTTGCCCTTCCGTTATCCAAAGAGCATCTAAATTAAACGCTGGTTCTTTTGTTTTTATGCCGGGTATTCTTTGGCTAATCTTGCCCGGGTTCATCGCCAGATAAGAGCCCATCATCAGCTCTCCTTTGCCAACGTCGTTCCCTTTTATTTTAATCAAGTATTCGTTTGGTGAAAGCTGAATATTGTCCCTTATGCGAATAGGCGGAACTATCATTCCAAGCTCGCCAGCCATCTGCCTGCGGAGCATTGTTATTCTCTCAAGCAAATCACCGCCTTGGTTAACATCCACCAAGGGGATTAGCCCGTAACCAATCTCCAACTCCATTTGGTCAACGAGCAGATAGTCTTCAATTTTTTCCTCTTTGGGTACAGCGGCAGCTTCTTCCGCCATCTTCTTGGCTTTTTCTTCGTCTTCTTTTTCTTGCTTGCTCTTAACCCCGAATGCCATTCTGTATGAAGTGAATCCTATCAACGCGCCTATGGCCAAAAACGGAATTGTGGGCATACCGGGGACAATGCCTAAAAGCACCATGACGAATGCCGATATTCCAAGAGCTTTGGAACTTTGCGTAAATTGCGAAAGTAATTCTGCGCCCAAATTGTTTTTTGAAGCCGCTCTTGTAACTATTATACCAGAAGAAGTGGAAATCATTAGAGCAGGAATCTGTGTCACCAAGCCATCACCTATGGTCAACTTGGTAAAAGTTTCCAAAGCTTCCAGAACTTCCATGCCTTGCATCACAACGCCTAGAATAATGCCGCCTATTATGTTTATAATTGTTATTATTATGCCTGCAATGGCATCACCTCTTACAAATTTTGAGGCACCATCCATAGCTCCATAAAAATCTGCTTCTCTGCTGATATCCGAACGTCTTTGACGAGCTTCATCCTCGGTTAAATTGCCTGCGTTTAAATCGGCATCAACCGCCATCTGTTTACCAGGCATCGCATCCAAGGTGAACCGTGCCGCAACTTCCGCTATGCGTGTTGAACCTTTTGTTATAACCACAAATTGTATAACAACCAAAATTATGAACATTATTGTTCCAACCACTATGTTGCCAGCTGTCACATAATTTCCGAATGATGCTATAACCTGCCCTGCGTCTCCTTGCGATAGAATAAGCCTAGTAGAAGCAATATTCAAAGCCAGCCGGAAAAGGGTTACCACCAAAAGCATACCGGGGTAAACGGAAAAATCAAGAACATTGTCTATCACCATGCTGGTCATCAGAACCATCAATGCAATGCCAATCATAAATGTAAGGCAAATGTCCAAGGCCCATGTAGGGAGAGGAACCACCATTATAAGCACTATGCAAACAATGCCAAAAATCACTATGGCATCGCGATGCTTTGTAAATGAATTATTCTGTATTAACCCTTTGGCAGCTTGCAGAGACGGTGGCATATTATTCCCATTTTTGCAGCGTTTTACCTAGAATTGGTGATGTTATGCCAGTACCAGAGGCTTTGAAATTTCCAAGGCTATCCAGCAATACCACCTTGTTGTATCCTTTATCTACAACCCATACACTGCAGTCTGTGGTAAGTGCGCTGACCGAAACAGGAACAGAAAATTTTTCACTGGATTCCTCGCCATTAACAATTGTGTACCTGAGGTGTGAGGGCTCACCTCTAAAAGGTCCTTTGAAGCGATAAACTTTTCCAGTTTCTACATCAGAAGCCCATATACCGTTCCCGCAGGCTGAAATTGATGGGATTGAACTGAATCCTTTTATAATAGCCTTGATTTTCTTGCTTGAGTCCACGGCTACTACCCGTCCGCTATCCGCAACCCACGCCAGCCCATTTCTGTAACTGACCGTGGTGGGGCGTTGCCAAGCTGTGTCGTTTGAGAGCAGAACGTACTTTGGTTCTGTTTTTACAGTTGAGGCAGCTCTGGTAAAGCCAACCGTATCGCCTTCAGTAATAACAAACCACACAAAATCCCTATTATATTGGTCAACAGAAAGCCCTTTAACAGCCCCGGGCATCTCATAATTGATTATGCCAGGGCCAAGTTTAGCGGAGGAGTCGGAACCGGAGAACTCAAAACGGCGCAGCCTAGCTTGCGGCACCTCCGTTGTTTTATCTTTTGAGTCTGCAACCCATACCCATGCGGAAGCACCTTCTACGCCCACAGCAATTCCTGTTGGCGATGCAAAAGAGCTATCTTCGGAGAGCAATTTCCCATAAGTATTGTAAATACGAATAAAGTTTTTTTCTTGGTCAGCTACAAATAATCTTCCATCTTTTGAATTGACTACAATATCGCTTATATATTTAAAACCGTTGTTTAACCTTGCGACCTCGGTGCCCATAGATGAGAATTTTAAAAGCTCATTTTCCGATGCAATCCAAACAGAACCGGGTTCTGTATATACAATCATGCGTACTTTATAGAGCCTTTCCCCATAACCTCCGGAATCCTCTATTTTCAAAGTCAAGGTCTTGTTAGTCGTGTCTTGTGGTCCTTTCCATTTATAAACCCAAAGGGTGTCGTTAGATTTTGACTCGTCCAGCGTAAGCTGCCCTCCAAGTTCTTTCATTTCCTTGGGCATTGTCACAATAGGGCGGTTTTTATTAAGAAGCTTTTCCAATTGAATGGAAATTTCCATATGGTCGCTTGGGTGAACGGCTACGGTTAAAGTGGAATCACCGAACTGTTCCAAACCGCCAACCGTGAATTTTTTAATGCGCGGCAAGATGTTTTTGATTTCGATAACTATCGGTAAGCTTTGCAAACCGTTTACTATGGCAAAAACGGTATCCCTATAAAAAAAGATTGAGTCTTTAGTTCCTTTGGAGCTGTCTATAATCACATTATAAGGCGCGGGTAATATGTCCCAATGCAAGAAAGCGGTATCTGCATATATGAGCTGCCTATTTGCATCTATAACCTGTTTGGATTGGGTACGATACGCTACGGTAGAGCTTCCGGTTTTCCAGCGTATGCTGTTTATGTCGCTTACAGGTTCTTTTAATGTTATCCAGACTGGAAAAAGCCCGCCGTTATAAGTTGTACTGCCGAGGTGCGATTGCGTTCCCCACAAAGGCTCAGTACTCTCCCTTGAGCAGGTGAAGAGAAAAGCGAATAATACAACCAGCAACGGCAATATCCTTGCCGAAAAAGAAATCATATAGGGTAATATAGTAAATTTGACCATATTCAGGATAGTAATTGAGAAATTTTGCGGTTAGTTCTCCGAGCAAACAATTGAGCGAAGCGAACCGTTTGCGAGGAGAAGCTAACTAAGCAGTAACATGAAATTTTTTAGGAAAAAAGGCTAAAAACGTCAACAGCTGTTTGCAAAATTGATGTAATTGAATTTTTTTCGGCTTGACAAGCGTCTAATAGGCAATGAACCTTTAGATGGAGATAAAATGACCGAGATCAAAACCAACCGCAATCATAAGGATAGCGTTTTCACGCGACTGTTCAGCGAAAAAAACAACCTATTGGAGCTATATAGCGCAATCAGCGGAAAAAGCTACCCAGAAAGCACAAAAATAGAGATAGTCACTCTCTCGGATGTGCTTTATATGAATCAAATCAATGACATAGCCTTTGTGCTGGAAGACAGGCTCATAGTCCTCATTGAGCACCAATCGTCGATTAACAACAATATGCCGCTCAGGATGCTTCAATATTTATCAGCGGAATATGCTATGATAGTTGACCGAAAGAGCCTTTACAAACAAAAAAGGATAATGATACCCTCCCCTGA
>JAITFO010000019.1 GCA_031281265.1 Candidatus Fibrimonadaceae bacterium | reverse complement strand
GACGAAAAGGGCAAACCACTTGGTTCAAACAAAAATAAAGTGAACAAAATTGATTCACTCGCTCAGAGCTGGCCTATTATCAGCGGCATAGCTTCGCCAGAACGTGCTAAAACCGCTCTGAAAAGCGTTTACAATTTACTCAACACCAAAAACGGAATAAAGCTCTCGTGGCCCGGTTACAAAGGTTTTGACCCGCACGTTGGCGGCGTTTCAACATACCCCCCCGGAGCAAAGGAAAACGGCGGCATATTCCTGCACGCAAACCCGTGGGTTATGATTGCGGAAACCTTAGTAGGCAATGGAGACAGAGCCTTCCAGTATTACAACCAGATTAACCCCGCTGCGAGAAACAACGGCAGAATAGACGAGTTTGAATCCGAGCCTTACTGCTATCCGCAGAACATTTTGGGCAACGAGCACAAGCAATTCGGCTTGGGGCGCAATGCTTGGTTAAGCGGCACGAGTTCCTGGACATATCAAGCTGCAACCCAATATATTTTGGGCGTGAAGGCAACTATGAAAGGTTTGTCCATAAATCCGTGCGTTCCAAAATCTTGGAAGGAGTTCGGCATCAAACGCAAATTCCGCGGTTCGGTTTATGAGATATCCGTGAAAAATCCCAAAGGCGTAAGCAAAGGGATTAAATCCATATCCATAAACGGCAGGGAAATTGTGGGCAATGTCCTCCCAATTTTACCGGGAAAAAAGCATACCGTTAAAGTTGTGATGGGGTAATTGAAGGCACTGCCACTAAGGTATGCCCTTTTATTCCCTCTATCACGCAGTCCACATACATTCCCTCTTTGAAGCTCGGTTGAGCTTTAACTATTGCTTTTTTGAAATTTCCGGTTTTGCCAATCCATTCGCTTGAATTTCTGCGAGAAGTGCTTTCCAAAAGAATTTTCTCGCGTTGCCCAATCATAAGTTTTGCACGTTCCAAAATAATGGTATTTTGCAAATCTATGGTTCTTTGCAGGCGTTCCTTTTTTTGCTCCTCGTTAAGAAATTCCTTTTCCAAAGCAGAAGGAGTCCCCTCTCTTGGGCTATAAGCAAACATAAATGCGCTGTCGAACCGAGCCTCCCGCAAAAGCGACAGGGTCTCTTCAAATTCCTCTTCGCTTTCACCGGGATAGCCGCAAATTATATCTGTTGTTATGCCGTAAAGTGAATTTGAGGAACGCAGAGCTTCCACTATGCTCAGATAATTCTCCCTTGTATATTGCCGCTTCATCTTTTTAAGAATTGAGTTTGAACCGCTCTGAACAGGCAGGTGCACGTGCGGCGCTATTTTTGGCTCGCCTAGCAAAATTTCCAAAAGCTCACCCGTATAGTGTTTTGGGTGCGGGCTCATAAAACGAATTCTCTCTATCCCTTTTATATCCGCAACCTGTTTTAGCAAACCGGCAAACGACAGACCTTTGTAGCGATAACCGTTAACCGTCTGCCCCAAGAGAGTCACTTCCGATACTCCTTTTACCGCTGTGGCTTCTATTTCCCTCAAAATGGAATTCGGTTCTCTATACTGCTCCATACCGCGCACATACGGCACAATGCAGTAACTGCACCTCATATTGCACCCGCTTTGAATGGCTACAAACGCGCTGTAATTATTCGATAGCTTGGCAAAAGGCTCGTCCTCGCTTTTTTCCTTAGCCATAGAGCCTAGCAAAATTTCCGGCAATCTTGAGTATTCATCCGGTGCAAGCACAAAATCCAAAAACGGGATGATTTTAAAAAGCGACTCTCCCCTATTCTTTGCCATGCAACCCAGAACGCCTATTTTTAATTTTCTGTTCTTTGTTTTAAATTCTTTTAAATTTTTTATTCTGGCTATCGCATTCTCCTCCGCTTTTTCCCTAACCGAGCAGGTATTCACCAAAATCGCATCGGCTTTTTCAATATCCGCCGCAGGGAGCGCACCATTAAATTCCAAAAACGCCGCAAGACGAGCGGAGTCATATTCATTCATTTGGCAACCGTAAGATATTATGCTGTAATACAAAGGGCGTCAATTCCTCACACAACGAACACTTAACAAGAGAGTTTTGCCGTAGCTGTAGTAGCTAGTGCTATCGCTATCGTAGTACATACCTCGGCGAAAGGCGTTAATGCTATTTATCTCGCTAGCACTCCACCAGTAGCCGCTGTTGCCAGCATTATAGAAGTTACCATCTTCTAAATAGCTGGTACCGCTCGGCAAAGCGGAAAATCCGAATTTATCCTCGCCGTTGCCCGATACACCATTATAATCATTCCAGCCATCAGCCGCTTTAAGATATTTGCCAGCAATGCCGCTTTTGTAAGGGCTATCCGTGCCGGAGCTGCCATCTGCATAACGGAACAGTTTCTCCCAGTCCGCATTTGTAGGAATATGCCAACCGGCAGGGCAAATACCTTTGTGGGGGGGTTTTATCTGGCTTGCACAAGAGGCTTTATTGCAATTGTCAGGCAATGCCATAGCCGTTGCCCAATCGTAAAGACGGCCGTATTTATCGCAGTTATCGCTTTTATCTTCATAACATCTGGAATTTGTGGCTACGCCTGTATCTGTGGGCACGTAGTTCAAATTGCGTTTTAACCAGGTTTGCTTGCCTATGACAACCGTCTCGTAATCCTCACCGCCATGAGTTACCGGGTTATGGCTACCGCTGGAGCAGGCAAAAACGAAGAAAGACACGGCATAAATTAATTTTGCCATAATGGGATATAAAATAGATATTTTTTTCTACCTTCCCTACATGACCGATTCTAAACACCCAATCCTGGAAAGATTCTCAAATTGGTATATACCGTTAATTTGCAGAAACAAATTCAAAGCCCTAGCTTTTTACCTGAGCATCACGTTGCTGTGCTTGTTCCCCATACTCATATATCCAAAGCTAAGGATTGATGCGGACTTATCCAAGCTATTGCCGGAATCTACACCCAGCGTCATAGCCCTAAAGGAATCCTTCACCCGCTTTGGCAGCACAGACCGCTTTATGATAGCCATTCAAAGCGAAAACGTTGAACTGGTTGCACAAATGCAGGATGAAATAAGAAAATATATAGAAGATAATTGGAAAGACGATTATGTTTCCGTCCAGGTTGATAACGATAACAAATTTTTTAGAGATAACGCCCTACTTTATCTGCCTATTGAACATTTGGAGAGAATCAGGGATAACCTAGAAGATGTGCAATTGGAACTAGGGCGGAAAAATTTGCCATTCGTAGTGGATTTGGTGCAAAAAGAGGAAAATAAAGAAAGAGTATGGTTTGACGCGAATATCCCGCAGGAACTTGGGCTGCCAGATGAAGCCGCAAGTGCATTCGACACTTTTTTCAAAAAGGAAAAACATGAAGAAGCCGATTCTACTGCCACAGCTACAGTTGTGGCTACGCCCGCACCTGTTGGCTGGGATCCAAAAGCACCCATACCGGAAAATCTGAGAACAAGGCTTATAGGTTGCCCAATACCTGATAGCACTGGCAAAGTTTTATTCAATGGAGTTGTGCAAGCAAAATTAGCCATGCCATCAACAGACTACGCATTTGTAGGGCACATCCTAGCTCGCTCCGATACCCTTATACAGCATTTCAACTCAAGGCAATATCCATCTCCAATCCGTTTTTCCGTTGAAGGAACCTACGAAGGATTAAAAGAAGTTGAAGACCTGCAAAATGATTCGGTCACATCCTTTGCCATAAGCCTTGTGCTGATAATAGGTTTAACAATTTGGTTTTTCAGAAGTCTCAAAGGCCCATTCTTGGTTATATCCACCGTGCTTTACGCATGCGTTCCCATGCTCGCCTTTACCGCTGTTTTTTATGGAACCCTCAACCCGTTTACCATATTTGTTGCAACTATAATTTTGGGAATAGGCATAGATTATTCTATACATTTTTTAGGTACAACTCAAAAACTGTTATCAAAACATCCCAATATAGAAGAGGCATTGGAACACGCCCAGATTGAAATGTTCAAACCGTTCTTGCTCGCAAGCGGAACAACCATTGCCGCGTTCCTCACTCTTTTGGTAGCGCATTTCCGCGGGTTTTATGAATTCGGTGTAGTGGCATCTTTTGGTGTTTTGTTCAGTATGCTGGCTGCTCTTTTGGTTTTGCCTGTGATTATAATCTGTTCCGGCGGCATTCCGCACGCTCCGAGAAACAGCTTTTTGCCGGAAAGTTGGAGCGAAGCGAGAATATTCAAATTCTTTAAGCACTTAGCTATCATAGGTTTTGTATTGGGCGGTATTTCTTTGTGCTTTGCCCCTTATGTGGATTTTGAGCACAACCTGCAAAACCTGCGCAGGGTAGCAAAGGAGGTCAAAAATGAGGCCAAGGTAGAAAAGGGCATTGCAACGGGAGTCACCATTTCGAGCAACCGTAAGTCTTCAACGCCAGCGGCTGTTATGGGTTCAACGAGGGAACAACTAGACAAACTTTATGACACATTGATGATTCGCCTGCATAAGGAAAACGACCCTACGCTTCGCAGCTTTTTAACGCTCAAGACCTTTGTTCCGCCCGAAAACGAGCAAAAGGAACGCTTGGAAATAATACAGGAAATTCACGAATTTGCAGGAGCTAGAGTGTTTGACAAAGCCTCTGGCGATGACTCCACCAATATAGCAACGCTCCGCGAGCTAGCTCAGATAGATAAAACCTTTACCGCCGAAGACATTCCTGAATGGTCGCTGGATTTACTCCGCGAAAAAGATGGCTCTTATGGCAAAATAGGTTTTATCTACGGTAATTATCCCAGTTGGGACGCGCACGCCGTTCGCAAATTCCAGGAAGATTACGGCAACTGGAATTTTGACGGTGAAAAACTGAGGGTATTCTCATCGCAATTCATCCTCTCCGATGTTATAGAATCTGTAAAAGCGGATAGTTTTGAACTCGCATTTTTGATGACCATCATGATATTTGCAAGCCTTGCAATCAGCCTTAGAAAGCTACCGCTCTTTGCCACGGGCTTTTTGTCTTTTGCTATGGGGATAGTTTTAACGCTTGGGTTGATGGGATTTTTAACCCATTTCTTAGATTTTGGAAAAATAGGCATTTACAATGTTATAGTTATCCCCATGATTTTGGGGCTTGGCATAGATTGCTCAATTCACTTTATTATGAGCTGGAAATCAAGAGACATAACTTTAAGGGAACTCATAGATACCACAGGCAGAAATGTTATGGCGAGTTCCACAACAACGGCGGCGGGTTTTGTAGGGATGCTATTCACAGCTCACAAGGGATTAAAGAGCATTGGAGACCTTGCCTGCATGGGAATAGTAGTATTTCTGATTACCGGCATAGTTTTTTCAACTTTCTTCTGCGCAACTTGGCTAAAAAAGAAGGAAAAAAATTCCTAAATTTACCCGTATGGAAGATATCGATATAAGCAAATTGGCAACGCTATCTAAGCTCACCCTTTCCGAGGCAGAAGCCTCGCAAGCTAAGGGTAGGTTGCAGAAGTTGCTAAACCTTATAGAAAGCCTTAAACAACTCAATTTGGAAACCCCAAAGGTTATAGCATAATATGCCAGTAGGTTCTAAAATTCTCATCTATTCAAGTGATGCGGCAACCCGCGAAAAGTTGATTCACGCACTCATGTACCAGAAATTTATACCCAAAGCTGTGGAAAACGTTGCTTATGCTAATTTGGCCTTAACTTCTGGCATATATTCTATATTTTTATGCGACTACGCTCAAGAAGAACAAGCGGTATTTGATTTTCTAAAAATTGCACGCCAGGATAAAGTGATGCGTGCGGTTACTCCTATTATAATGATCAACAACCCAACTCGTGAAAAACTTGAAAGCCTAATAAAGATAGGCTGTGCAAATTTAGTTTTGCACAGCGATGACAATAAACCGTTGATAGACAAAATTGAAGCGGTCGCAGAGGCCCTAGGCGATGAAAAAGCGAGAAGGTTGTTTGCCCATGTTGAAATTCCCGAATATGAAAATTTTAAACTTTTGATAACGGCAAGAAATGGCAATAAATATCCTGTTCTGATTAGCAATATCTCCTTGGGCGATTTGCAACTCTCTTGGTCTCCAGAAAAAGTGCCTGTGCAAAAAATGAACACGGGAGATGTTTTAACGAATTGTCTGCTAGTCGCAAAAAATTTGGATTTATACGTTGATTTGAAAATAACTTCCGTTGCTAACTACAAAGCGGTAGGGCAATTTACTGAATTAAACGAAGATCGTAAGTCTAAACTCTGCAATTTTATTTACGAAAGACTAATAGCGGAACATAATCCCCGCAAATAATTATTTACCTATTAAATTTAGCATTTCTTTAACAGCTTTTTCCATCCCAACCAAAGCGGCACGTGCTATAATGCTATGCCCTATATTAAACTCCTCTATTCCGCTGAGTTCCGCTATTCCCTTTATGTTGCGGTAATTCAAGCCATGCCCTGCATTGACCTTTAAACCGCTTTTCAACGCAAGGGTAATTTGGTCTTGCAATTTTAAAAGTTCCGATTCTATTCCACGCTCATCGTGCCGCTCAAAAGCTTCTGCATAATGCCCTGTATGAAATTCCACGTAATCTGCGCCAACCTTGCGAGCCGCTTTTACTTGGTCTATTTTCGGGTCTATGAACACACTGACAAAAATTCCAGAGCTTTGCAAAGCCCGAACCGCAGCCTCAACCTCTGCAGCCTTTGCATCAACATTTAAACCACCTTCGGTTGTAAGTTCGTTTGGGCCCTCTGGAACCAAAGTCACCATATTGGGAAGCACGGTTTTTGCGAATTGCACCATCTCACTTGTTGGAGCCATTTCCAAATTCAAGGAACCGACAACCGTATAACGCAGCAAGCGCACATCGTCATCATTTATATGGCGGCGGTCTTGCCTTAAATGCACGGTTATACCGCTGCAACCAGCGAGTTCCGCTATTATTGCTGCTGCAACTGGTTCCGGTTCACGCACTTTGCGCGCCTCTCTGATAGTTGCGATATGGTCTATATTAACGCATAAATTTTTTGCCATGTGGTTAATTTAGTAAATTAAAACTTGCTATATTATATAAAAATGAAACTACATGGAAAATTATTATTTACAGGTGCCGCAACGGCTAGCATTCTCATAGCAAAAGGGATGTTTGCCCCTGCCATGATTACAGGTATTGTATGCGTATCATTAGCCGAAACAATAGAGTTCATCAGAAAGCACAAGGATAAAAAGAAACTAACCTGCAATGAATGTTTCCATTTTATGCAAAGTGATTTATACACAAAACCCCAGCACATTGGATATTGCTGCCATAAGCAAACAACGCTCAACGACTGCAAAGCCTGTTCTGGGTTTCAGGCAAAGGAGTAATGTAGATGACATTCGGCCTAACAGATGCCCAAGCGGCGGAATCCAAAAAAAAGTTCGGTGATAATCGTTTGACGGAGCTTGAAAAGGAAAGCTTTCTTGACAAGCTGAAAGAGAATTTTGGCGACCCTATGATAAAAATTCTGCTGGTTGCGCTTGGGATAAACGCACTGCTGGTGATTGGAACGCAAACTGGGCTTATAGCCGGAGAAAAAATAGCGTGGTACGAACCTGCGGGCATAGCGATAGCAATACTCATAGCCACGCTTGTATCCGCACTCTCCGAATACAGAAACGAAAACGCCTTTCAAAAATTGCAGGAAGAAGCATCCAGAATAAAGATAAAAACCTACCGCAACGGAATCATCGCAGAGCTAGATATAGGCGACTTGGTTCAAGGGGATGCGGTTCTGCTCCAGCCCGGCGATAAAATTCCCGCAGACGGAATAATAATAGACGGCAATATAAAAGTTGACCAGTCCGTTCTAAACGGCGAATCCAAAGAAGCCACAAAAAAAGCAATTCCAAGTGATTATAAAGAAGACAATGCCCCTATGGATTTTCTGCACCCGCACAAGGTGTTCAGAGGCGCCGTTGTTTGCAATGGCAATGCGGTTATGCAGGTAAGCGTTGTTGGTGATAAATCCGTTTACGGGCAAATTGCCAAAGAACTCCAAACCACCGATGACAGGGAAACACCGCTGAAAGTGAAACTCGGCAAACTGGCGCACAACATCAGCAAGTTCGGCTATATCGGAGGTTCATCCATAGCTTTGGCTTTGCTGTTTAAGCACATAGTTATGAACAATAATTTTGACCCCATGCAAATTGCCGCTTATTGCTCAAACTGGGGAACGCTGCTAAACGATATTATACACGCCTTTATGCTCGCCGTGATAATAATAGTCATGGCGGTTCCAGAGGGTTTGCCTCTTATGATAGCCATCGTCTCCGCTCTGAACATGGGCAAAATGCTCAAAGACAACGTGCTGGTTCGCAAACTCGCTGGCATAGAAACCGCTGGCAGCTTGAACTTTTTATTCAGCGATAAAACCGGAACAATAACAAAAGGCAAATTGGAAGTGGTTACATTTATAGACGGCAATTTAAAGGAGTACAAAAATTACGGCGATGTTCAAGGGGATTTGAAAAAATATCTATCACTTTCCATTCACCAAAATACGGATTCAGTTATCTCCGGCAAAAAAATCGTGGGCGGGAACGCAACGGAGCGCGCAGTTCTCGCG
>JAITFO010000120.1 GCA_031281265.1 Candidatus Fibrimonadaceae bacterium | reverse complement strand
CCAAGGCTAAAGCGATTTATTCCAAATTCCAAAGCTATATCTATACGCTCTTCGCTAACCTGCTCAGGGTTCCACTCCATCGAAAACTCTTTTAACTTATCCGTTTGCAAACCCTGCTTCTGCAAACCGGTCAGCAACTTTCGCAAGTTCTCTGTACTCAAAGCAGAGGGCGAGCCTCCACCCAAATATACGGTTTCAAAATTTTTCAATCCGCTTTCTGCTCTAAATTTTAATTCCTGCAAGAGCAAATCCACATATTCGCTATGCACACGTTCCGGCACAGGCATAGCACAAAAATCGCAATAACCGCAAATAGACGTGCAAAAAGGGATATGAATATATAGGGAGAGCACAGAAAAGGGAAATTACTAATTTTTCCCCATGAATGATGTTCTTATAACCAACGATGATGGCATAGAAGCTTCTAACTTGATAGCTCTTGCGAAAGCGGCGTGTGAATGTGCAAATGTGAAAGTTGTTGCGCCGCAAAATGAGCAAAGCGGCGTTGGTCACGGATTTTCATTTTACCGCTCTCTGCACTACGCACCTGCAAAAGATTTCCCTTGCGAAGCATTCTGGGTAGACGGCACTCCAGCCGACTGCATGAAATTCGCTTTAACACATATATATAAAGACATCAATTTTGATTTGGTTATATCCGGCGTGAACAACGGAGATAATGCAGGCGTTGCATCTTTTTACAGCGGAACCGTTGCGGCTGCGAGAGAAGCGGCTCTGTGGGGAGTTCCAGCAATAGCGGTTTCCCTGCAAAAGCAAAGCGATTATGCTCTTTCTTATGCGCTGAAATGGGTGCAGGATACTATAAAAAGGAGAAGTTTTGCAGGAATGCCAAAGCAATCTCTGTGGAATTTCAATGTTCCTAATTGCTCGCCCGAAAAGCCGTGCAAAGGAGTTAGAGTATCCAAAACTAGCACCGCGATGTTCAACGATTATTATGTAGAAGCGGAAAAATCCAAAGATTATTTAGGTGAAGAAACCACTTATCTATTGAACGCCGATTCCAAGATAGGGTCAACGCAAAAAGATAGCAAAACACAATTAAAAGCGTATAACCTCGTGGGTAACAAAACTGCTGACTTAGCGTATGAAACCGATGACTGGTGGCTCGCTCAAGGCTATGCCTCACTCAGCCCGCAAACCGTGGATTTAACGGACAAGGAAGAATTCAAAAGGCTTATGGATTACGAATCCGTATGAAGTTGCTGCACACATCCGATTGGCATTTGGGCAGAATGCTCTATGCAAAAAAAGAACGCTACGAAGAACACGAGCATTTTTTGGAATGGCTGTTGAATACAATAAAAGAAAATGCCATCGACGTGCTACTCATCGCTGGCGATATTTTTGACTCCGGCACTCCATCAAACATTTCGCTAAAAATGTATTATGATTTTTTGCTAAAAGTTAGAAACAGTGGGTGCGGCAATGTTGTTGTGATTGGCGGCAACCACGATTCTCCGAGCTTGCTGGACGCACCAAAAGAAATTTTGCAGGCGTTGAATGTAAAAGTTGTAGGGAAAGCCTGTGAAAACCCAGAGGACGAGGTGTTTGCAGTTGAGGACAAAAATAAGAATCCCATAGTGATAGTTTGCGCCGTGCCGTTTTTGCGCGAAAGGGATATCAGCCGCTATGCCGAGGGCGAAACTTACTCAGACCGCTCCAAGCGCATAAGGGAGAGTTTGCGCAAGCACTACGCAGAAATTGCAGAAATTGCAAAAAACAAACGCGATGTATTGAAAAAAAACATTCCGATTATAGCAACTGGTCACTTGTCGGTAGCGGGCGGCAAAACCTGTGCGGACGACGGTGTTCGTGAAACATATATAGGAACAATAGAATGTATTGGCAGCGATATTTTTTCGCCCATTTTTGACTACGTGGCTCTTGGGCACTTTCATATCCCATCGGCTATAAATGAAAACATCCGCTATTCCGGCTCGCCTATTCCAATGGGTTTTGGAGAGGCAGGTCAGCAGAAAAACGTTGTGATTATAGATCTTAAAAATAACACAAAGAATGAAATGGTAATTCCCGTGTTCCAAAAAATGGAATCTATCAAAGGCGATAAAAATTTCATTTCAAAAAAATTGAACGAGTTGAAAAAATGCGGGGAATCGATTTGGGTGGAGATCATATATGACGGGGACGAACTCTTTGCTGATTTTCAATCCTGGATTGACGAACAGATAACAGGCACAAAGATTGAGGTTTTGAAAATCCAAGACAAGCGAATCTTGGACAAAGTTCTAACGCAGGAACACGCGGCAAGCCTCGATGACTTAAATGAATTTGATGTTTTTGGCAAATTATTAGAAGACAGAAATCTGCCCGATGAGCAAAAAGCTGAGTTGAAGGAATTATACAAGGAAGTTGTGGGGGATTTACTATAGGAAGTCGCGGGGGGTTTTCTATATTCTGTCTATGGAAAATGATTTTCAGCTTACACTGAAGGAGGAGCTAACCGCCTTTCTTCTCAGCCAGCAAAACCTATTCCCCTCCAACGAAACCCTTAAAATAGACCTTCACTGCCACGACCACAACAGTGATGTTCCAGACGAGCTAATAGGTCGCATACTGGGCGTCCCGGAGACGTGGCTGCCGAGCGAGAAGCTCTTAGATGAGCTTAAAAAAAATGGTTGCGACACCTTTACCATAACAAACCACAACAACGCACGTTCGTGCTACGAGATGCAGGACAAAGGGTTTGATATTTTAACCGCCGCCGAGTTCAGCTGCATGGTTCCAGACTTTGGCATAGGCATACACGTGCTGGCTTACGGCTTCACGCCCGAACAGGAAAAAAGGCTGGAGAAACTTCGCAGAAATTTATATCGCTTTCAGGAATACACAAAAGCCGAAAACATCCCAACCACTTGGGCGCATCC
>JAITFO010000112.1 GCA_031281265.1 Candidatus Fibrimonadaceae bacterium | reverse complement strand
TGGCTTATGTACTTGGTTATGCGGTTTAACGCAGGGTCGCCTTTGCAAAGCACTGTGCCGCCTGTGGTGTCCACAATGCCGCCAAATTCCAATGCACCTACATAGTTGCACCATTTTATGGGCGTAGCGGGATTTAGCAACACATATTCCTTACGGGCATCATCAAAATAGCCGTAATTGCGAACTGCTGTTGTTTTGCCTGTTTTTGCGCTGTGCGCCTTTGCCTTGTGTCTCTTTGCTGCCATACTAACTCTCCAAAAAAAGTTAAGCGGGAGACGGGACTCGGACCCGCGACCGTTAGCTTGGGAAGCTAGCGCTCTACCAGCTGAGCTACTCCCGCTGATGAGATAAATATAGTAAATGCCAAGACGGAGCTATTTTCTACTTTACCATTATGTCAGTAAATTTCCCTACTAAAAAAGACAACCTTGTTATAGAGGTAATTTCACCTTTGGTTGACCGCGGTAAATACGGAGTTCACAGAGTGCCCGGAGAAACTATAACCGTTCACGCGGATATTTACAGGCACAGCCACGAGAGGTACGATGCCGCCATAGAGTATAGGCACTCTTCTCAGAAAAAATGGTCGCGTGCGCCGATGAAACCTTTGGATAACGATTTGTGGGAAGGTTCTTTTCCCGTTCAAAAATTAGGCTACTATCATTATAAAATAGTGGCGTGGACTCTTAGCCCACAAGATGTCCCAACAGAAAGCGAAGTGTTTGAGGCTAGGGTTGACCCGCTATTCGCGAGGCAAGGTACTTGGTACGAAATGTGGCCCAAAAGCCAGGGCAAAAATCCCAACAAATCCGCAACTTGGGCGGATTGCATAAGCCGTTTAGATTATATAGTTTCGCTTGGCTTTGACACGGTTTATCTGGTGCCGTTCCACCCCATAGGCGAAACAAACCGCAAGGGAGCGAACAACGCACTTAAAGCAAAACCCGGCGAGCCTGGCTGCCCTTATGCCGTTGGCAACAAGCACGGCGGGCATTTCGCGGTGGACCCTGAGCTTGGCACAATGGAGGAGTTTGAACAATTTGCCTCCGCTTGCAAACAACGCGGCTTAAAGCTCGCTATAGACATAGCCTTAAATTGCAGCCCCGACCATCCTTATGTGAAAGAGCATCCAGAATGGTATTTTCACGAACCGGATGGCTCAATAAAATTCGCGGAAAATCCGCCAAAAAAATACGAAGACATTTATCCTTTTGATTATTACAATGAGAACTACAAGGAATTGTGGGAAGAGATAAAAAAAATAATTCTCTTTTGGGCGGACAAGGGTTTTGAAATTTTTAGAATAGACAACCCGCACACAAAACCGTTCCCGTTTTGGGAATGGCTCATTCGCTCAATAAAGGAAGAGCATCCGGAATTGGTATTGCTGGCAGAGGCTTTCACCCGCCCAAAGATGATGAAGCGTTTGGGCAAAGTTGGCTTTGATATGAGCTATACTTATTATGCGTGGCGCACTGAAAAATGGGAATTGGAGGAGTATTTCAGGGAGTTGACCTCAAAGCCTGTTAGTGACTATATGCGCGGAATTTTATTCCCCACAACTCCGGACATTTTCCCGGACTACTTTGCAAATCAAGGCCCGCCTACTTTTAAGCTGCGTTATTTTTTGGCAGCAACGCTTTCCAGCTTGGTGGGAATGTACAACGGTTATGAGCTTTGCGAAAACGAAAAGAACCCCGCGAAAGAAGAACTTTACAACAGCGAGAAATATCAGTACAAGGTGCATAACTGGAACTGCCCTGTGAACATAAAGGAATTTTTGCGCAAGGTGAATTTTGCTCGCAAGCAGCAGAGCGCGCTCTCGGAATACGAGAATTTGCGTTTCCATTATGCGGAAAACACAAACATAATGGTTTACAGCAAGCGCGATTGGAAAAACGGGAACACCGTGCTTTGCATTGTTAATTTGGATGTTAAAAAAACGCAGAATTCCTTTGTGTATTTGAATTTGCCAGAGCTTGGGCTTTCCGATGGGCAGGGCTACACGGTTAAAGATTTAATCTCTGGTCAGAACTTTCTATGGCGTGGCTCAAAGAATTATGTGGAGATAAATCCGGAAAAAGAGCCGTGCCATCTGTTTGTTGTGGAGAATGCAAAGGGGTAAAATCAACAAGGAGGTATTTATGAAATGTAAATACATGTATTTCTTTTTTGCGAGCTTGCTGATTTTTGCTTGCAATAACAGCAGTAATAATGATAATAACGGCGGTTTAGAATATCCCGCGCCTCCTGGCCAATATTCATCTTCAGATGTTTCTGAACCCGGCCTTGGTACTTCCTCATCTTCTACCATACTTGGTTTGTCTTCTGCTTTTAGCTCGTCTTCAAACATAAATTTGTCTTCAGGCGAAGTGGCGATGTCCAGTTCTTTCGAGGCTCCGCCAGAAATTACAAACTGGCCTAAATTGCAAGAAGGTCAAAGCGGTGTTCAAAAGGGTTGGGGTTCGCGCTATTGGGACGGCTGCAAACCGCATTGCTCTCTGCGCAATAACGTGGATACAAATGCAGTTCCCTTTTCCGTTTGCAGAAATTGCAATAAAAACAATAAGGAAATTCCAACTTTTACCCTAAGCCCTGATATTGAAGTGCGCTATCAGCAATGGGATGGGCAGATAGTTGAAGACTGGGTAGGTTATAGAGAAACGGTTAGTAGTTGCCAATCCGGCGGCATAGCTTATGCCTGTTGGGATATGGCTCCTTATGCGTTAAACGATACTCTTTCCTACGCTTTTATGGCTACTGCACTTAAAAATGCTTCTTGCGGTCAATGCTTTCAAATTCAATTTGATGGCGGAAACCACGGCAACGATGTAAAAGAGGCTCATAGACTTCTTAAAGGGAAAACCTTAATTGTGATGGCTACAAATACCGGTTCTGATGTGGAAACCGGGCAGTTCGATATTATGATACCAGGCGGAGGCCCTGGTATGTTCGATAGTTTTGCAGAGCAGATAGGTGTAAATAAAGAACAGTTGGGAGAAGGTTATGGCGGTTTTCTAACAACTTGCCAGCGTGAGTTAAATGATTACGATAAACCTGCCAAAGATTATCAAGACTGTGTTAAAAGAAAATGCAACGCGGTATTTTCCAAAGCGGAGCATAAAGATCTTTTGAACGGATGCTTGTGGTTTGCGGATTGGTATATGGCGGCAGATAACCCAACATACCTCTACAAAAAAGTGGATTGCCCAAAGTATTTTACGGATAAATACCCATCCACTATAAACAAAAGCGCAAACAACAAAATTGAGCCTTTTGGTGGTTTCAATAAACCGATACCCGCTGGCTACGAAACTCAAAAGTGGACTTGGTAAAACTTAATCACCAACCTTTCGCTTTTCTTAGACTCTGACAAGTCCACCGCAAACACCATTTGCCAGTCATTTTGCTCGTCATAGTCTTGCAACATTCTGGAAACTTCCCAAACATCGCCTTTCTTTTCTATGGAGGTATGTTTGTTGGAACGCCCCTCCGCATCCAAACGTAATTCCTTGTGCGTTTCAATATACTGCTTGTGCAGAGCGGCAAGTTTTTTCTCATTAAACTCTTCGCTCGGTTCAAGGCAATCGGCGGCAGCGGAAAAATCTCCTTTGCCCCACGCAACCAAAAATTGCAACACAAGGGCTTTAACCATTCGCTCACTGACGGCAAAGGGCGGCAGGGGTTCTTCTTTTTCTTCCGGCAAAATAAATTCCGGGTTTTGCATACGTTTCCACTCGTCCAAAAGCGAGGAGTCAACCCTTTGCAGCATCTCACGCAGATAATCCTGCATTTCCAAAATTTCTTCGTTCTTGTATTTTTCGGGGACGGTGTGTGCCAAAACTTTGTACACGCTGTTTATGTGGCGAAGCAACAAGCCCTCTACCCGTTCCAAGCCGTATTGCTTTATATAGCCCGAAAAGGGAAAACATTCAGCGAACATTTCCAAAACAACTATCTGCGGATGAAGCCGCTCACCGCACACCCACGGATGCTTTTTCGCAAACTCGTTAAAACTCGCTTCCAGCCACTCCGCATTTTCCGGTTCCGGCGGGCGCATTTCTTCCAGCCTCGCTTGCCTCTCCTCAAATTCCACTCCCTGTGCTTTCATTTCGGTGATAGCTTCGTTTTTCAGTTTTGAAAGCTGCTTGCGGCGTACCATCTCCGCTTCTTCCAAAATTGCCTCTATAACAGTTAGCAGTGTTAGGGCATTTAAATCCGCGATTTTTTCAATGCTCTCTAAAAGCCAAAGGGAAAGAGGTTGGTGCATGGCAAAGCGGTCGCTCAAATTCACAGCGGGTTTCCCGTTCACAATTATTCCCTGTGTGATGAGAGAGCGGTAAATTTGGACAGCTCTTTTTATATGTACTTTTTTCTGTTCTTTTGAATCGTGGCAGTTCATAATTAAATTGTGCAGAACTCGGCAGCTTTTTCTATCCCCTGCGGACTGGGAAATGCTCTGCAAAATTATATTGGCGTCTATAGAAAATCTCGAAATCAATTTTTCCGGTTCGCC
>JAITFO010000098.1 GCA_031281265.1 Candidatus Fibrimonadaceae bacterium | reverse complement strand
CCAACGCCGTTCAAGCCCACGGATTTCTGGAACGCTTCGCTATCGTATTTGCCGCCGGTATTTATTTTAGATACACATTCAATAACCTTCCCCAGCGGAATGCCTCGCCCATAGTCTCGTACCCGTGCGGAGTGGTCTTTAATCTCAACCTCAATTTTTTTGCCCGCCCCCATAATAAATTCATCTATAGAGTTGTCTATTATTTCCTTGACCAGAACGTAAATGCCATCATCGGGGCTTTGCCCGTCCCCCAACTTGCCAATGTACATACCTGGGCGCGTTCTTATATGCTCGTGCCAGTCAAGGCTTTTTATGCTGCTTTCGTCGTATTTAGGGGTTGCCATTGCGAAGGGAATATAGAAAATTCCTCATCTAACTGCCAAAAGATATCTTCACAATGTCAAGTGCTTTGGCTTCTTGCTCGTCAATGCCGAGAAGCCCCCCGTAAATTATAAAAGGACTTGCAGAGCCTCCTTGTTCATTGCATTTAACCGTGATGTGCAAAGCTCTTTTCGCTTCGCTGATTGAAATAACGTGCTCGTTTAAGTTTATGCTCTGCCCCCTGTGATTCAAAATCGTTGGCAAAAGTTTATCCTCTTTTTTTTGCGGCAGCCCGCTTGGATATTCAGCGTGCAGACAGTATTCCATAAATTTTGGCATATTCGCGGAGAGTTTGCATTTTAGCGGTTCAATTTGAACTATCTCCAAACCCTGTGGGAAAGTTTCGTTTATGCTCTTTACCAATTCCGCTTTTTTATTTTCCAAATCCAATTTTTGCAAAAGCTCAACGGATAGCACTTCGCAAAGTGATTCCAAACCGAGTGGCAAAGCACCTGTGTTTGTTATGCGAGGTTTGGGGCTAAAACCCTCGCTGAATTTAATCGGAATATCAAGACGCGCAAAAGCTCTTTCAAAAAAAGAAAGGGTGTTTTGGTGCGGCAAAAAACGGCTGCTCTTCATTTTTCTAAAAACAATGCGATAGGCAAAAACCTGTGTTCCCTTGTGAACTCGGGACTTTTGCAACTCCTCTATTTCTTGTGCGGTTCTGGGTTGTGCAGCGTATTTTTCTGGAACTTTGCCAAGAACGGTGTCCTTCCCGTTGCCCGGTATTCCGCACGCTTGGCATTTGCCGTGCTTGCAGTTTTCCACCCACTTAGAATCGGGGTTGCAAGCATTTTCAAATTCTCTTTGTAAAAATTTTTTGCTGACACGGGCATCTATAATATCCCAGGGCAAAATTTCTTCCAAGTCAAAACCTTTAAAAACCCAAGAATCGTCGTAGTTAAAATCCCTGCGGATATTCACCCATTCATCGGGTTTTAAATTGTTGCTATCGCTTTCAAAAACAAGCCCTCTTTTATAAGCCTCGTAAATCAGGGGAGCCAAGTCGCGCCCGGCTCTGCTGTATATCGCCTCCAAATGCGCCGTTTCCCAACTGTTCCACGAAACTTTAACGTTTTTATGTTTAAAAAATCTCTCCCTCAAAATTTTTATATGCGATATTGCCGTCTCTTTTTCCGCAAAATTAGCCCATTGAAACGGAGTCCAAGCTTTTGGAATAAAAATGCCAACGCTCAAATTTATCTGACACTTTTTATTGTAGCGCATTCCAATTCCCAAAAGGGTTTCTGTGAGTTTAACCAACGCTTGAATGTCCTCTTCAGTTTCGGTTGGGAATCCTACCATTATGTATAATTTTATCTTGTTGAACCCATTTTGAAAAGCGCTCTCCGCTGCTTGTTCAATATCCGCATTCGTTATGGTTTTGTTTATGAATTTTCTCAAACGCTCCGAACCCGTTTCTGGTGCAAATGTCGCGCTACGCCCACCTTTTAAAGCATAAGCCTTATTTGCCAAACTGCCGCCAAAACTGCTAACCCTAAGTGATGGCAAGGAGATATCTATGTTGTCAAAGAACGGTTCGTTGATAAATGAATCCAGCATCGGTTCAATAGGTGAATAGTCCGCGGTGGAGAGCGATAGAAGCCCGAGCTGGCGGTCGCCGGTTGCCTTAATCCCCTCTTTTGCTAAATCCAAAACATCGTCTGCATCTAATTCCCTAGTAGGTCTGTACCAATAACCCGCTTGGCAAAAACGGCAGCCCTGCGTGCAACCGCGCATAACCTCAACGCAAAAACGGTCGTGCACAAGGGGCATATTTGCTATTAAATTTTTTGTGGGCAAAAGCTCCTTCGTCATTTTCTCTATATAAACCCTTTTGACGACTTTTTCCCCTTTGTGAATGGCGGGCACATAAAAAGATTCCAAATTCGCTATCTGTTCTAAAATTTCCGCACGGCTCTTTTTGTTTTTTTTTGCTTCGCCAATTAAGCGTAAAACTTTTGGCGTTGCGAGTTCACCGTCTCCTATGCAAAGGCAGTCAAAAAAATCCGCTATGGGCATGGGGTTAGCCATCGCAGGGCCGCCCGCTATCACTATCGGTTCTTCCTCTTTTCTGTCTGCGGCAAAAGCGGAAATTTTCGCGAGTTCCAAAACGTAGGGTATATTTGTGAAATTAAGCTCAGTTTGTACCGTTATGCCAACCGCATCAAAACTGTTCACCTCGCTAAAGGAAGCGTGGGTATAGAGAGCGATGTCGTTTTGCCTCATCAGTTTTGCCATGTCGCCCCAAGGCGCAAAAGCCACTTCGCAGAGTAAATCAGGTTCTTTGTTTATAGCGTTGTATAAAATGCGCATCCCGTTGTGCGACATCCCTATTTCATAAATATCTGGGAAAATCAAAGCCATGCTCGCTAGAACATTGTTTTTGCCTTTTATCACGCTATTGGCTTCGCCACCGATATAACGGGCAGGGCTTTCCACAAAAGGCAAAATCTTGCCCAATTTTTCCTGTATCTGCATCTCTTGAAGATTGAAAGGTAGAAAATATTTCTATCTTTTTTCCATAAAAGGAGCTATATCTATATAACATGAAAACCCGATTTGCCCCTAGCCCAACCGGATATTTGCATAAAGGGCATATTTGGAGCGCTCTCTGCGTTTCTGCCGTGGCAAAGGTGAAAAACGCAAACATTCTTTTGAGGCTGGAAGACCACGACGTTCTGCGATGCACAGAGCATTTTTCTGATGTTATAAAAAAGGATTTGGAATGGCTTGGTTTTGAATGGCAAAGCGAGAGCGTTCAAAGCGAGCGAAACGAAATTTACGAAAAATATTTTAAAATTTTGCAGGAAAAAAAATTGCTATACGAAGTGTATAAAACGGAAAAGCCAAAGATTATGTTCAAAAATTCAGAGCAAGGCGAAGATTTTGCGGTCAAGGATGCTTTTGGGCAATGGACTTATATGTTTGCCGTTGTTGTGGACGATTTTGAAGAAGGGATAGATTTGATAATGCGTGGCGAAGATTTAAAAGATTCCATAGATAAGCAGATTACTTTAGCAAAGGTTTTTGGCAGAAAAGAGATGCCGCAATTTTTTCACCACAGTTTAATCTACGATTCAAGCGGAAAAAAACTTAGCAAGCGAGATGGCTCTGAGGGAATTTTCAAAGAGAGGGAAGCGGGAATTTCTGCAAAAAAAATAATTAGCGGTTTGTGCAAAACCGCTATGCCCAATGCGGAAATTCTAGACGAAATTTCCTGGGCAGAAGCAGTCGATATTTGGAATACTTACTTTATCTTGCCTTGATAAGCCGCTTTTTTGCCGAGCTGCGCTTCTATGCGAAGGAGCTGGTTGTATTTGCAAATACGGTCTGTGCGGGAAAGAGAGCCGGTTTTGATTTGACCAGCACCAGTGCCCACTGCAAGGTCTGCGATAAAGGAATCTTCGGTTTCGCCAGAACGGTGAGAAGCAATTACCCCGTAGCCCGCTTTCTGAGCCATTTTAATTGCGTCCAAAGTTTCGGTTACTGTACCGATTTGGTTTACCTTGATTAAGATGGCGTTAGCGGCTTTCATTTTAATGCCCTTTGCCAAACGCTCTGGGTTGGTGACAAAAAAATCGTCTCCAACGAGCTGTGTTTTAGCACCGAGTCTCTTTGTGAAGTCAACATAACCCTGCCAGTCGTTTTGGTCAAGACCGTCTTCTATGGAAATTATCGGGTATTTTTCTATCCAGTTGGCATATTTATCAACCATCTCTTGAGCGGAGTGGAGCCTGTCCGGTTCGGACTTCCAGAATTTGTAACCTTCGCGTTTACCTTCGTCAAACAACTCGGAAGAAGCACAGTCAAGAGCTATTGCGATTTGAGAACCCGGTTTATAGCCAGCTTCGTTAATTGCTCTCATTATGTACTCCAAAGCCTCGTCGTTGGTGAGGTTGGGTGCAAAGCCGCCTTCGTCTCCAACGGAGGTTGCTTGTTTGTCTTTTTTGAGCAGGCTTTTCAGCACGTGGAAAATTTCCGTTATCCAGCGAAGACCGTCTGAGAATGTCTTTGCGCCAACGGGCATAATCATAAACTCTTGGAAATCAATTTTGTTATCAGCGTGTTTGCCGCCGTTCACTATGTTAGCCATAGGTGTTGGCAAAATGAATTTCTTTGTGCCGTGCAGCTTGCCTATGTATTTCCAAAGCGGAAGTTTTGAGGAATGGGCACCAGCAACCGTTATAGCCATAGAGGCTCCCAATATGGCATTTGCTCCGAGTTTGCTCTTGTTCTTTGTGCCGTCCAGTTTAATCATAGCTGCGTCTAGATCTTTTTGTTTCAAAGGGTCTTTTCCTTTGAGTATCTTGGCAATGCGGGTATTGACATTTGCCACAGCTTTGAGCACGCCTTTGCCATCATATAGCTTTTTATTGCCATCGCGCAATTCGCACGCTTCGTATTCACCAGTGCTGGCTCCGCTAGGAACGGCAGCTCGGGCTACAAAGCCATCGGTTAGCGTTATTTCTACTTCAACGGTTGGGTTGCCACGTGAATCTAAAATTTGGCGGCCAACTACAGATTTGATTTTTGCCATTTTCGCAACTCCTATTGGGATTAATAATCGGAATATAGAAAATTTTAAACTCCCTATCAGAAATTCGGGAATGTTGCCGCGTCAGTGGATGCGGAATCCGTTTTTAAAGGCAAGCCGCCTTTTTTATCCACCTCAATGCTGGCTGGCATGTAAGGCAGGGAAACTTCGCCTTGGGATATGGTGTTTATATAGTCTATGGAATTCCCAAAAACGCTTTCCACCTTGCTCCCTGCAAGAACTGCTGCCGCAAACCCCGACCACTGAGGCAAAGCACCAGAAGCCCCAGCCAAGCTAACGGACTTTCCCTTTAACTTATCGTTGTCATCAAAGCCAACATAGCTGCATATCGCTATAAGAGTGTCTAAGGGCAAGCCTCCGCAAAAAACAGCGGTGCGGTTTTCGTTTGTGGTTCCGGTTTTTCCCATTGCAGGGAAAGGATATTTTAAGCCGGAATAAGTTATGGATAATTTGTTATATGCGCTCGCCGCAGTCCCGTATTTTATAACTGCTCTAAGCATGGCACGCATGGGCAACACCACGCTGCTCGGCAAAACATCGCTTGAGTCAACTCCGTTTTTAAAAATCAAGTGGTTATTTTTATCCCAAATTTCCTTTATTATACAAGGCTCATTCCAATTCCCATCGTTGCATTTATATTTTTTGCCGCCTAAAATGCTATTATAGGCGGTTGCCATCTCTGCAACCGTGGCTTCATTCACGCCAAGCGGCATACTCATAACCTCTTGCAAATTGCGGTTTATGCCTATGCTTTTGATAAAATTCGCAAATTCCTTCAAGGCTATTCTTTTACGAAGCTCAGGCCATAAAAATACATCGTTTGGCAATATGCTAGCTGCCTTGTTCTGTTCCACCAAACTGCGAACCTGCTTAAAATCAGAAACGGTAAAGTTCGGAAACAATTCCCTTTCCAGCTCGGTATAGTTTTCAAAATAATCGGTACTTTCTGCGGCATCAGTTGTAGAGACTATAGAATCATAATATTCATAGCTGTGCTGCAATAGCTTAACTCTATCGGGGTATCCCTTTTGTTTTTCAACCTCTTTTTTGTTATAGCTGTATTTGAGCGCCTGCAAAGACCGTGCGCTTTCAAAACGCCCTTCCAAAATCCAATCGCTGGAGAGTTTCATCTTCGCTTTTTCAAGGGCAATATCATTTTTTGCATTTGCAGGAATGCTCACATCCAAATCATACTCTTGTGCCAAATTCCTTATGTCATCTGTGGAGAGTTTATCCAACAAATGTTCCAAAAGCCATATACTCGCTATATTCTCAGAGCGAACCGCTGCCCAAGCAATGCTAACCTGCGGGGCTTTATCCTGATGGTCTGGACGCGGGAAATAAACCGTTTCTCCGTAGGTGAACAAGTTATATTCGTTTTCCAATTCGTCCAATGGGTTCCAACCCAATTTAAGAGCAAGGGCAAACAGAAAAGGTTTCCAAGAAGAACCGAATTGCCTCTCCGCTATAAATACCCTATCGTAGCCCACATTGTTTTGCCCAGATTGCGCCGCGACTACCGTTCCGTTTCTCAAAGCCACAACCGCGCCTTGAATAGGGTTTGCTGTATCGGCTCCTATTTTCTTTTGCAGATTGCTCAAATTTTCCACAACCGCTGTTTCCATTTTATTTTGCAAATCTGCATCTAAAGTCGTGACTATTTTTATCTGAGCGCGCCGCCAGTCCTCTACTCCAATTTTATCAAAAATATCCGCAAAAAAATCATCGCTCAATTCCCTGTCCACTTTATCCAGAATAAAAGACGAATTAAATCTGAATTCGCCGTAGCTCAGTTCGGGCACTTTTGCAGAGTCGTAAGTCTCTTGGTTTATGTAATGATTTTCAAGCATTCTGCGTAAAACATATTTTGTTCTGAGCTGCCCTTTTTTCAAAGCCGCTTCCGCTCTCTCAGGTGTTTTTTGCACGCGAGGGTCGTAGTTGTAAGGTCCCTTGACAATGCCAGCTATAAAAGCACATTCTTCAAGGCTTAGTTCCGCGAGGGGTTTATTGAAAAAATAGATAGCAGCTATGGCAGCTCCTCTGCCGGAGCCGTAAACTTGAAACTGATTCAGATAAAATTCCAAAATTTCCTGTTTATTAAAACGTTTCTCCAATTTTACGGCATCTGTCAATTCCGTGAATTTTGCCTTCAAGCTTTTTTCTTCCCTGCCAAAAACATTCTTCACCGTTTGCTGGCTGAGTGTGCTGCCTCCTTGCCTAAAATTAAAATGCCTCAAGTTATTGAACATCGCACGTGCAAAACCGCTTATGTCAAAACCTCTGTGATCCCAAAATTTTGAATCCTCTGCGGAGACTATTGCATCTATAAGGGTTTGGGGTATTGAATCGTAGGGTACATACAAGCGGTGGTTTGTGTCAAAGAAAGAGCCTATTACGGTAGCTCCATCGGAATAAAACACCCTAGTTTCGCCGTTCAAGTTTTGCAAAATGTTTTCTCTGGTGAATTTATTTTCCGGGTCTTCTGAAGGGACTATAAAGAGCAGCCAGCAAAAGAAGAGAGCAATTACAAACACCTTCACGATTGCAAGCACGAGCAATACTCGTAAAACTTTGCGATTAAGAAAACGTTTCAGCTGCATTATTTGGAACGCTCTACATATTCACCGGTGCGGGTATCCACTTTTATACGCATTCCCTGCTCTATGAAAAGCGGGATCTGCACTTCTGCGCCGGTTTCTAAAATAGCAGCTCGCATGACGTTGCCGCTCGTGTTGCCCTGAACCCCCGGTGGAGACTCCACAATCAGCATATCCACGAATGTGGGCGGAATAACTTCTATCGCCTTTCCATTCCACCAAGTGACCTGTACGGCTGCGCCATCTAGGAGCCAAAGGTCTGCGCCATTGAGAGCGTCTTTTGGTATTTCCACCATTTCACCGCTTGGGTCTAAAAAGAACCAGTTTGTGCCATCGTTGTAAGAATATGTGACTTCATTGTATGTTACATCCGCTTCTTCCACCGTGTCGCCGCTTTTCCAAGTGCGTTCAAGAACGCGCCCAGTGATTAAGTTTTTAACCTTAACCCTATTGAACGCCTGCCCTTTGCCGGGCTTTACGAATTGATTCTCAACAATCATATAAGGTTGCCCATCGATCATGATTTTGAGCTTTTTACGAAATTCATTTGTGCTGACTATTCCCATAGGGGGGAATTTAGAAAATTGCGAGCCGCTGCCTACGCCTATTTTGCGTATTTTGGCAACAAGACGGTGGAAATGCCGTGGGGAGTGCCTTGCACAAGGGTAAAAGGAGGTAAAATATTGCTAAATCGTGATTTACTAAATTATGATTTAGTAGGAGAAATTATGCTATTTGGCAGAAAGAAGGAATTAGCGGTGTTTATTTTCTATATTTACCCTCTATTGGAAGGTCGTGGCAAACTTACTTGCTGGCGAACATCCAAAGGATGGTAATTGAGAATTGAGAATAGAAACAGCCATACACTACTTATCCGCTGATGAACAGCCGAAGCTGGTCATGGAAAATATTCTCCATTCTTTCCAGTCTCAATTCTCCCTTCGTTTCTTGTGCGGGGGGGGGGGGGGGCGGGCGGGGGGGGGCGGGGGGGCGGGGGGGGGGGGGGGGGGGGGGG
>JAITFO010000105.1 GCA_031281265.1 Candidatus Fibrimonadaceae bacterium | reverse complement strand
ATGTCGTTATTTGAAGGTTTAGGCGTAGCTACACGGGGCTTGGCAGCTTCCCAGCTGGGTATAAATGTCAGCGGTCAAAACATAACAAATGCTTTTACCGATGGATACTCCCGCAAGCGTATAGAGCAGAATGCGGAATGGCGCAGAGATGGCTCTTTTGGGCAAATGGGTTTTGGAGTGGAAGTTTACGCTATAAATAGGGTACGCGACCAGTTTATAGACCGCTTAGTGAATCAAGAACAGACCCGCTTTGGCTATTTTTCAATAAAAGACACCGCTTACAACAGGATTGAGAGTGTCTTTCAAGAACCTAAAGATCACGCTTTAAATCAGATTTTGAAGAACTTTTGGAATAACTGGATGGATGTTGCGAATAACCCAAACGATGCGGGCGCAAGGCAAACCCTCCGTTCAACAACCGAAAGCATGACAACGCAATTTAATTATATAGCAACCCAGCTTCGCGAATATAAAGACACAATAAACGGTGAGATAGAATCTCGAGTAGATGAAATAAATAAACTCACCGCTGGTATTCACAAATGCAACGCTATAATAACCAACAGCGAAAATTTAACGAACAAAGCTAACGATACTCGCGATCAACGCGACCTGATGCTCGAAAAACTCGCAAAAATAACCGATGTCGATTATTTTGAAGAAGAAAACGGCGCTCTTATAGTGACCTCAAACGGGAATATGCTCGTCAGCGCGACAAAGAATCATGAACTTTCAGTAAAGCGCATTGAACATGTGGACGATGCTGGTTATCAGTATTCCAAGATAGAGATAACATTTGGGCCAACAGGAAAACCATTCATACCAAAAAATGGTGAACTCAAAGCTCTAATGGAAGTTAGGGATGTGAATATTCCAGAATACGAAAGCTATATAAACGAGCTGGCTAGAAGCATAATAACTGAGGTCAATAACATTCACAATAACGGCTTTTCGCTTTCCGGCTTGACTTTCATAGATTTTTTTGATTCCGATCCAACTAAATTCAATGCCGCGAATATGTCTCTTTCTACGGCTGTAAAAAAAGATGTAAACAACATCGCTGCTGGTGTAGGTGGAAAAACCATCGGTGTAAATGTAAACGAAATGAAATTATCAGATTCAATAGTAGCTACTGCTCCGACAGCAGGAAGCATCGTTGATTTAAAAAATGCTCATGTTCCTCATGATATATACGTTGATTTAGGTTCCGTAAGAATAAAAGATAATGTAACTGGACTCGCTCTGACAGAAGGAACGGATTATACTGTTAATTACAGTACTGGAATAGTCACTTTCACCTCTGCTAGAGCCAATGATGTTGAAATAAGCTACGGTTATACAATACCAGCTTTCAACGTTCCGCAGTTGGTTGATGGCGGTGAACCTTATGTTGTTGATTTGACGGATTTTAATACCGATTATCGGTTTATTGAAAAGAATTCTTTGGTGATAAAGGATCCCAAAGGCAATCTTTTGCAAGAGGGAAAAGATTACGATATTGATTACAATACCGCAAAGATCACATTTAAATACAGTGCGACCAATGCCTTTGCAGACCCGAGTAATCCGGTTTCCATAACTTTTGATTACCATAAAGCAGGTTATGGTGGCCCTGGCGATGGTGAGAATGCACTTTTGATTTCTCAATTACGCGATAAAGCTGTTATGCAGGGTGATATATTTGGGAGAAAATCCCAAACCATAGACCAGTTCTACACGGGTGCGTTAGGCCGTCTTGGCACGGAGCGCAATACAGCCGCCAAAGGATTGGAAACTCGTCAATTCGCCTTGGAGCAACTTAAAACCCAACAGAACCAGATTGCTGGCGTTGATATGAACGAAGAGATAGCGAATTTGATACAATTCCAGCACACCTATCAGGCGAGCGCACGCTATTTCTCAACCATAAACACAATGTTAGATACATTGTTGAATATGTAATTTCTAAGTTCATGGTTATGTGAAAAAAGCATACCTTTTTATTCTCTTTTTAACATTAGATGTTTTTGCTCAGGGTTTTAACCCCGATTCTTTGCCTGTGTGGAGAGGCTACGAAAGCACTGCGGATGTTGCGCAAGAAAATTCACCTGAAGTGGAAAAAAATACTCTGCAAACCAAGGGTAGCAAAAGCCTGCAAACCAGCGTAGGAAACGGGGGTACGGATATTCAGCAGGAACTGCGGCTTTCGGTGCAAGGTGAAGCGACAGACGGAATTTTTATAGATGCTTATCTCGTGGATGTGGGGCGCCCTGCGGGTACGGAAATCACAACAACTTTGAGAGAGGTGGATGCCGCATATATAGGCATTGAGAGCAAGAGAGTGAAATTGGAACTCGGAGATTTGAACTACGAAATAAACAGAAATGAGCTTTTTGGATTCAGGCGGCAAACACTTGGAGCCAGCGGAAAATTGAAAGGCGACAATGCGGAAGCTATAGCGATTTATGGAACAGATAGAACAGAGCGGCAAAGCGTAACCCTTTATGGGCAGCCGAGCCAGCAAAAAGGCTATCTGCTATTTTCCGATAGTGCGTTTGGGCTTATAGTTCCAAGCACGGAGAGAGTTTTTTTGAATGGTGTTTTGCTAACCTCCGGCATAGATTACGAAATTAATTATGCTGGCGGTGTTTTGGATTTTTTAGGGCGGATTATACCTGGCCCAGAAGACGAAATAAGGGTGGAATACGACACCTACTCTTCTCTGAACCAAAGCGAACTCAGAGGCGCAGAAGCTGCATACCGTTCTAAGTTTATATGGCTGGATTTAGCGGCTTTTAATTTGAAGGATTCGCTCAAGAATGATAAAATGTTCGGAGCGAGGATGAGGGCAGGAGGCTCGTATTTATTCGGCGATTTTGAAATGGCCATGAATGAAAAGGACAACAAAGCCTATAGATGGGTTTTTGAGAGTGACAGCAATTCTCAGCAAAAATCACCGGTTAAATTTTCCGTAAAAGGCGGCTTTGCAGACAGCGGTTTTGCAAAACCGGAATACCAAGGAACTGAAAACGAATGGGATGCATATATTTTGCGAGACAGGTGGCTTTTGGACAGCGTTAAAAATGGAGATTTGCGCTATGACGATTTCAAGACGACCGTGCGTTTGCCGCTTGGATTCTTTTCTGGTTTTTATGTGGGTCATAGAAATTTTGAGTCGCTTAGAAACGAGGAATTTCTGCGAAGGGAGACAAAAAAAACGGAGAGCCAGCTTTCGCTTGCCCATATAGAGACAAAAAACGCTTCCCTGTGGCAGAGCGAAATTCAGAGTAAGTATTTACAAGGCGATTTTCGCCCCTATGGAAATTTTCGCATGGATAGCGAGGAAAATATGCGTTCTGTTTCGGGTTTGGAGTTAGGAAACGAAAGTACCGGAAATTATGCAAACTCGGAAATTATGCGGGAACGGACGGATACCACTAGCTTTTCTAATTGGAAGACTTTTGTGTCATTAAAGAAAAGATATTGGCATTCAAACACCCTTTTTCAAATAAGGATGGATGGGGATTTATTTGCCAAGCGAGGTACATCCTGGCTTTTAGACCAGAATGCAGGCTATGACCATCCGAATTCCATTTTGCGAGGCGAGGCGTCTTATGCTTTTAATTACACAAATGAAGTTCCGTGGGTGGTAATTTACCGCAGAGTTCCCGACGGCACGGGCGATGTTTACTACGATTCCCTGAGCGGGCAGTATGTAAGCGGTGTGGATAACGGCAATTTTGTTTATGAGGGAATGGGGCGTGCGGATTCCCTTGCGAGCAAGAGCTACAAAAACAATCTCAAATGGAATTTGTCCGTACATCCCACGGTTTTTGTGAAAAGGGGTTTTTTGAGCGATATGACATTTTTTGCGGGTGGTGAATGGCTTTTGCATAAATCGGAAAAATTGCTGATGCTGGAAAATTCCGCTCTTTGGGAACATCCCAAAGACAAGGGTTCTTTGATGCTAACTATAATTGACAAATGGAATAGAGAGCCTCAGATAAATTTTGAAGAAACCTTGTTTGGGCAAGAGGCAACCGCTCATTACAAGGGGCGGCAAAAGGAGGATTTTTCTCTGAGGCTAAAAAGAGAGGAGGTGGAATTTATCATCAGCGATTTGAACTGGCTTTCTTATGAGGGCGAGTTTGCGTGGCTCAGGGAATTGGGGTCTGGTTTTTCGCTTCAGCCTTTTTATTCGAGAAAATTCACAGACGGATTTTATACGGAAGAATCTTGGAACGCCACATTGCAAAAAGGCGGCGTAACTGGCAAATGGCAAAACGAGCGCGTCAGCTTGGCGCAGCTCGGTATTTCGGGGAACCATGTTAAAAAATCAAGCGAAGTTTCTCCCTACTCCGCAGTTGACGGTTTTGAAAAAGGTTTTTCGTGGCGTGGCAATGCCCTTGTTCAATTATCCTTTAACGAACATTTTTATATGTCTTCGCAATACATCATAAGAGTATGGCGCAACGTGGTATTTCAAAAACTCAATTTGGAAGCAAAAGCGGTGTTTTGAAATAATTTACTATATTAACAAATAGAGGCAATTTATGCAAGAGTATGATAAGGAAAAACATTTAAAGGACCTTGAATATTTCAAGGAAAATCAAAATGAACTTTGTAAAAAATACAAAGGGCTTGTTTTGCTTTTGCAAAATGCTGCGGTTGTAAATGCTTTTAATAGCCTAAGAGAAGCATCCGATAAAGGCAAAGAAATGTTTGGCTATGGGAATTATTCAATACAGCCTTGCATAGAGGGTGAGCAGGCATATTCTATGAAGTGTTATTCCCCAAGGATTAGATTTTAATGACAAGTAATGCAATTACGTACAGATACAATGATACTGCTAGAGAAATAACTACCCCAATATATGTTTCTATACCAGATAAAAATTCACTAGAATTTGTTGCTGTTTGGGATACAGGAGCTACAAATTCTGTTATTACGTTGGATGTGGCAAAACGACTGAACCTTTGTTCGGAGGGTTCTACCGTGATAAATGGAGTTACGGGTTCCCAAGTTGTAGATAGTTATTTGGTAACTTTTACTTTGCCTAATGGTTTTAGCAAAGATATTTTTACAACTTCTTGTACAGAAGCAATAGGCTGTGACGTTTTGATTGGAATGGATATTATCTCTATGGTGGATTTTGCAATAACAAGTGGACAAAATGGAACGACATTCTCTTTTAAAACTCCACACGGAAAAGAAATTGATTTTATGCAAATTTAATTTTCTATATTTGCCCCCAGCTATGACCTTTAGTCCTAAAATCCGCTTCGCAGAGCCTTTTAAGGAGAAAACGTGAAACAAATAGTTTGCGAAATGTGTGGAGGCAATGAGTTAATAAAACAAGATGGAATGTTTACTTGCCAGAGTTGCGGTACAAAGTATTCTACTGAAGAAGCCAAGAAGATGGTGGTTACAATCGACACTTCTGTCAAGTTGGAGAA